>CAIKNO010000708.1 GCA_903828805.1 uncultured Sandaracinus sp.
GCGACGATGGCCTGCAGGCCGGTCGCCGCGTCCCGCGCGAAATGCACCTGGCCGTAGTCGTGGTGGGAGAGGTGTTCGAAGACGTTCACGGAGCCTCCATCGCATGCCCGACGCGAGCGGGCCGACGCTACCGGAACGCTGCCGGGCCGTCGAGTCCGGGACCGCGACGCACGGCCGCGCGCCCGACGCTGGGGCCGCATGGAACCCGCCATCGCGCGAGACGAAGGGCCGCGCGCTTTGATACGGTGAGGGCGTGTCGGGACGCACGCGGTCGAGGGGCGGGTGGCTCGTGGTCGCGCTGGCGGTCGCGATCGGCGGCCCCGCACCGGCCCGCGCCGACGACCCGCCCGCCTGCCCCGAGGCCGCGCCCGACGACGACGAGGTGCGCGCGAGGCTCGCGTGGATCGAGCGTCAGGTGGGGGAAGACGAAGACGACGTGAAGCGATGGTTCGGCGCGTTCGCCATCCTGCACGGGTTGCTCGCGGGCGTGCAGCTCACGATGGCGCTCTCCACGCCCGACGATCAGGCGCGCATCGACGCGAGCGTCAACGCCCTCGGCGGCGCGCTCGGGCTGACGACGTTGCTGATCTCGCTGCCTCCGATCCTCGGCGCGGGCGACGCCCTCGCGGGCCTTCCCCGGGACACGCCGTCCGCGCGCCTCGCGTCGCTGCGCGCGGCCGAAGCGCGCTTGAGGCGACACGGTCAGGCCGCGTCGTTCGTGCGCTCGCCGCTCGCCGCGCTCACCTCGGTCGCCTACGTCGAGGCCGCGAGCCTCACGCTCATCGCCCTCGGCCGGACGACGGCCGGCCTCATCCACGGCATCGGCGGCACGGTCTTGAGCGTGGGCCGGCTGCTGCTGCACCCGGGTCGACCGATCTCGGTGTGGCGCACCTACCTCGCGCGCCACCCGGACGCGGGCTGCGCGCCGCGCGACGAGGATGGCGCGGCGCCGCTCGACACGACGGCCTCGCTCGCTCCGGCGTCCCCGGGACCGGGCAGCGTCGGGGCCACGTTCACCCTCTCGTTCTGAGGAAGAAGATCTTGCCCCACGCCCACCCGACCCGTGCCCGCCTCGACGACGGACGTGCCTCGCTCTCGAGGACTTCGATCGTGCTCGGCGCGCTGGCCCTCGGCGCCAGCCTCCTCGGATGCGGGTCGGCGGCCGTCCAGCTGCGCGCGGGTCCGCTCTCGCCCGGTCGCACCGACGGTGCGCCCTCGATGACGTGCTTGCCCGATCCCGACGTCGTCGACGCGTCGTTCACCCCGCAGATGCGCCTGGCCCTGCAGCTCGCGGAGGAGTCGTTCTCCGTCGCGCCGCCCCCTCCGCCTGCCTCGCACGCCGCGCTCGCGCTCGAGGACTGGTCGTCGGGGCCGTTCCGGATCTGGCTGCACAACAAGACCCACGCCATCGACCAGGCCCGCCACGAGCTCGACGCGGCGGCCGAGGAAGACCAGCGCCAGCGCATCGTCGGCGGCGCGGTGGTGGGGCTCATGTACGAGGACGTGGCGCGGGTGCTCGCGGGCGTGCCGGCGCCGAGCGATCTCGACGACGAGCCGGAGATCTTGCTCATCTACGGTCAGGCCCTGCGCCACCAGACGCGGCCCTTCCTCGAGACGTCGAGGCGCGCCTACCGGGCGTGCGCGCGCAACGCGCTCTCGCCTTCGACCATGCGGCACTGGGCACACTTCTGCGGCGGGCGCGCCGACGCGCTCCCCGAGGAGCCGATCGAGGCACCCCGCGGCGGGGAGAGCGAGCTCGAGGTCATCCTCGAGTGAGCGCCGGCGCGTGGCCCGCGCGATCGGCTGGACGAGGACGGGCGGGGGGCTACCTTCGGGCCCGACATGCTCGATCGCGAACTCATCGAGGCGGTGCGGCTCGCCCGCGAAGCCGGGAAGATCCTGCTCGAGGTCTACGCGACCGAGTTCGGCGTGGAGATGAAAGGCGCGGCCGACCCGGTCACCGAGGCGGACCGGCGGGCGAACGCGTACATCACGGCCAAGCTGCGCGAGTCGTTCCCCGACGACGCGGTCATCGCCGAGGAGAGCGCGAACACGGCGCTCGCGGGCCGGGGCCGCTGCTGGTTCGTCGATCCGCTCGACGGAACCAAGGAATTCATCTCGAGAAACGGGGAATTCTCGGTGATGATCGGCCTCGTCGTCGACGGCGAGGCGCAGCTCGGCGTCGTCTACCAGCCGACCGAGGACAAGCTCTACCGGGGCGTGGTCGGCGACGGCGCGTTCCTCGAGCACGGCGACAAGACCTGGTCTCTGAAGCCCTCGTCGGAGGCGGAGCCGTCCGCGCTCCGGCTGGTCGTGTCGCGCTCGCACCGCTCGGCCTCGACGGACGCGCTGGTGAAGCGCCTCGGCATCACGCAGGAGATGCCGAGCGGCTCGGTGGGCATCAAGGTCGGCCTGATCTGCGAACGGAAGGCGGACTTCTACGTCCTGCTCGCGGGGGCCTCGAGCGTGTGGGACGCGTGCGCGCCCGACGCCATCCTCCGCGCAGCGGGCGGGCGCTTCACGGACCTCGAGGGCCACGGAATCGACTACCGCTCGCCCTCGCTGCGCAACGAGCGCGGCCTGCTCGCGTGCAACCGCGCGGCGTTCGAGCGCGTGGTGCCGGTCGTGGCCGAGGTCGCCCGCGGGGCCGGGCTGCTCGGCTGAGCCGACGCGCTCCTCGATGCGGGGCACGCTCGACGCGGGCCGCCCTCGACGTTCACTTCCCGAGCAAGCGGGCGAGCGCCCGGTCCGGCAAGAGCGGCGCAGGACGCGAGGCCGCGGCCGCGGCGGCGGCCTGCTCGACCGTTCGCGCGCCGACGCAGACGGTGCTGACGAAGGGGCTGCTCAGCGCGTAGCGCAGCGCGGCCGTCGCGAGATCGGGCAC
Organism: uncultured Sandaracinus sp.; assembly: GCA_903828805.1. Taxonomy (GTDB): domain Bacteria; phylum Myxococcota_A; class Polyangia; order Polyangiales; family Sandaracinaceae; genus Sandaracinus. The sequence goes on from CAIKNO010000708.1 coordinate 2,885, forward strand.
CTCGCCCTCCACGAGGAAGCGCACCCGCTCCACCTGCTCGAGCCGCACCGCCATCCCGCTTCGATCCCACCGCCGGCTGCGGTGGTCGTCGAAGGCAAACTCGGTCTGCGCGTCCCAGCGCCCCGCGAGCAGCCCGTGCAGCAACGGGGAGCGACCGATCATCCCGGCGCCCGCCTCCTTGATCGAGGGGGCGAGCTCGTGCAGCAGGTCGGGCGCGAGCAGATGATGGACGAGCCCCACCGCCTGGGCGCCGATCTTCAACGCGAAGCGGGCCTCGTCGGCGTTGCCGCAGGCCACGCCCCACGCGCGGATCTTCCCGGTCTCGAGCAGGTCCTCCATCGAGCGCTGCCAGAGCTCGCTCTGCATCGCCTTCAACGGCGGGTTGTGAAGGAGCAGGACGTCGAGGCAGTCCCGCCCGAGCCGGCCGAGCGAACCCTCCACGTCGGCGACGAGCGCCTCGCCCTCGAAGCGCGCGACCGGCGCTCCATCGACCGACGAGAGCCCCGCACGCCCGATGAACACCGCGTCCTTGACGCGCTCGCCGAGGCCGGCGCGGACCCGGCGCTCGCCCTCGCCGTCGCCCCAGAGCGGCGCCACGTCGAACGTCGTGATCCCCCGATCGAAGGCCTCGCAGACGACGGCCTCGAAGCGCGAAGGCTCCACCGGACCGTACGCGCCGGTCGCGAGGCCCCAGGTGCCGAGCGTGATCTCGGAGACGACGACGTCGGAGAAGCCGAGGGAGCGGTTCTGCATCGAGCCTCTCCGTAGCGGTCCCGCGGAGGGGCCGCAAGGGCTAGAGTGCGCCCCGTATGCGCCTCGCCAGCCTCCTCGGGCCCGACCTGCACCACACCCTCGCGCACGAGCCGGAGGCGTTGCTCGAGGCGCTCGAGGAGTTCCACGAGGAGGACATCGCGGAGATCGCCGAGGACCTCGAGCTCGACGACGTCATCGCGCTGATGCGGGCGCTGCCCGAGGACTTCGCCGCCGGGGTGCTCGAGCGCATCCCCGAGGAGCGGCGGGCCGAGATCCTCGTGCGGCTCAAGCCCGCCGAGGCCGCCGGGCTGCTCTTCGAGATGGAGCCCGACGACCGCGCGGACGTCGTGCAGACCCTCGAGCCGCCGCTGCAGCGCAGCCTCCTCGAGGAGCTCGAGAAGGTCGATCCCGAGACCGCCGAGGAGACCCGTGAGCTCGCGGCGTACCCCGAGTCCACCGCCGGCGGCATCATGACCACGGCCTTCGTCGGGCTGCCTCCGGAGACCAAGATCTGGCAAGCGATCGACGAGCTGCGGCGGCTCTCCCGCGCGGAGGAGGTCGAGCACGTCTACTACGTCTACGCGCTGGCCTTCGGGGACAAGCTCGTCGGCGTCGCGTCGCTGCGCGACATGATCCTCGGCGAGCCCGCGCAGACGCTCGCCGACGTGATGAACGAGAACGTCGTCCGCGTGATGGACCTCGACCCTCAGGAGGAGGTCGCCCGCACCATCGCCAAGTACGACCTCGAGGCGGTGCCCGTCGTGGACGCGCAGGGGCGCATGGTCGGGGTGGTGACGGTCGACGACGTGGTCGACGTGGTGATCGAGGAGGCCACCGAGGACGCCCAGCGGATGGGCGCCGTGACGCCCACGGAGGACTCGTACTTCGGCAGCGGGTTCCTCGCGTACTACAAGAGCCGCGTCACGTGGCTGGTGGTGCTCTTCCTCGGGGGATTCTTGACCGCGACGGTGATGGAGCGCTTCGAAGATCAGCTGCGGCACGCCCTCGCGCTCGCGGTGTTCATCCCGCTCATCATCTCGACCGGGGGCAACGCCGGCTCTCAATCCGCCACCCTCGTGATCCGCGCGATGGCGGTCGACGAGGTGCACCCGCGGGACTGGGTGAGGGTCGCGGGCCGCGAGGCCGTGGTCGGTCTCGGCCTGGGGCTGGTCGTCGGGGTGCTCGGCTTCGGGCGGGCGTTCTTCACCGCGAGCGGCGCCGAGGCCGTGCCGCTCGCGCTCGTGGTGTCGAGCAGCATCGTGATGGTCGTGACGGTGGGCAGCTTGATCGGGTCGCTGCTGCCCCTGGCGATCCGCCGCGTGGGGCTCGACCCCGCGGTCAGCTCGACGCCCTTCATCGCGTCGCTCTCCGACGTCGTCGGGCTGCTGATCTACCTGACGATCGCGCGGTCGCTGCTGCACCTCGGGTGAGGCGCGACCGGCGTGCGGGCGCCCCTCTTGGGGGCCCTGCGCGGTCGCGCCTCCGGGGGCCCGCCGTGTCAGGGGGCGCTCGACGCCGCGGTGCGGGTCGTGAGCGCGTCGATGGCCGTCAGCGTGCACGCGTCGCCGCCGTCCCACCGCACGTCGGCGATGCGCCAGAAGTCCGTGCCGCCGAGCGAGAGCGAGCGCGTGAACGTGCGCACCGGCGTCGTCGAGATGTCGCCGCAGTAGATGCGCACGGTGACCGACGTGACGGGCGTGCCGCTGTAGTAGTGCACGCCGACCCGGTAGGTCGAGCCCGTCACCGGCACGTCGATGTTGATGTTCTCCGGCCCGTATCCATCGGTGTCGTCGATGTCGAGGCGCGGGTCGTCGGGCGTTCCGGCGGCGTCCCACGAGGGCGTGCGGTTGCTGTAGTAGCAGTCGTTGGGCGCGCTGAACCACGGCGTGCCGCCGGCGAGACGCAGGAAGTGCGTGTCGATGTCGGTCGCGGTGTTCCACGAGACCTCGACGCGGATGCCCTCGCCGGTCGCCGTGACCGTCGTGGTGCACGAGGAGGTCTGACCCTCGTCGTCGGTCACCGTGAGCCGCACCGTGTAGACGCCCACGAGGTTCGGCGTGAACTGCGTGATGCGCGAGGTCGCGGCCGAGAACATCGCGCTCGAACCCACCGGGGCCGAGACCACCTCCCAGCGCCACGAGGCGATCACGCCGCCGTCGGGATCGCTGCCGTTGCCGGTCAGGGTCACCGGCACGAGCGGACGGGTGGTGGCCGGCGCAGGACAGGTGACGAGCGGCGGCACCGAACAGACGCCGTCGTCCACGACCCCGTCGCAGTCGTCGTCGATGGTGTTGCAGCTCTCGACGCCGGGGAGGACCTCGCCCCCGCACGCGCCCCACCCCGCGGTGCCCGCGCTGAAGAGGCACATCTGGGCCCCATCGCGGCAGCGCCCCACCGAGCGCGTCGCGGGCGCCCCGGAGTAGCACCCGCGGGTCGCGCCCATCGAGCACGCGCACGTCTCGTCGGGCACGCCGTCGCAGTCGTTGTCGGCGCCGTCGCAGATCTCCGTCGCGGGACCGGTCCACCCGAGGCAGCTGCCCCAGCTCGAGCCAACCCCGCCCGCGCCCGACGCGCAGAGCTGGATGCCGTCGCGGCAGAGGCCCACCCGCGCCGTGCCCGCGGGTCCCTCGTAGCAGCTGCGGGTCGCGCCCGGGATGCACTCGCAACCGTCGTCGACCACGCCATCGCAGTCGTCGTCCGCGCCGTTGCAGAGCTCCGCGCCCGGCAGCGCCGAGCCCGCGCAATCACCCCACGCGGAACTGGTTCCATCGGCGGAGAGCGCGCAGCTCTGCACGCCCGCCCGGCACAGGCCGACGCCCGCGGTGCCCATCGGACCCGCGTAGCAGCTCCGGGTGGTGCGGGGCGTGCAGCTGCAGCCCTCGTCGACGACGCCGTTGCAGTCGTTGTCGCGGCCGTCGCAGACCTCGGTCGCGGGCTCGACGGCGCCGGTGCACGACGCCCAGCTCGAGCCGGAGGCCGAGCCTGCGCACGTCTGCACGCCGTCCGCGCACAGACCGACGCCGCGCGTCGCGGCCGCCCCCGGATAACACGCGCGGGTCGCGCCGACGTCGCACTCGCAGCCCTCGTCGTTCAGGCCGTCGCAGTCGTCGTCACGCCCGTTGCACGCCTCGTCGCCCGGCAGCACCGCGCCTGCGCACGCGCTCCACGCGGCGGACCCATCGGGACGGACGTCGCAGGTTTGCGCGCCCGCCGCGCAGATCCCCACGTCCTGCGTGCCCCCGGGTCCGGTGTAGCAAGAACGTCGGTCGCCGGGGCGGCACTCGCACCCTTCGTCCGCCGTTCCATCGCAGTCGTTGTCGAGACCGTCGCAGAGCTCCGCCGCAGGGAGCCGGCTGCCCGTGCACGCGGCCCAGTCCGCGCCCGCGCCGCCGACACCGAGCGCGCACGCCTGGACGCCGTCGCGGCAGAGGCCCACCCCGCGGGTCTCGGAGGGCCCGGCATAACAGGCCCTGGAGTCCCCCTCGCGGCAGACGCAGCCATCGTCGACGACGCCATCGCAGTCGCCGTCGAGCCCATCGAAGCAGACCTCCGCACCGGGCACGAGCTCTCCCGCGCACGGGCCCCATCCGGGCATCCCGTCGGCCCCGGCGGCGCAGGTCTGCGAGCCCGCACGGCACATGCCGTAGTCTGCGGTTCCATCCGGGCCCGAGTAACACACGCGGGTCTCCCCGACCCGGCACGAGCAACCCTCGTCGAGGAGTCCGTCGCAGTCGTCGTCGGTCCCGTTGCAGAGCTCCTCGCTCGGCACGCGCTCGCCGGTGCACGCGGCCCAATCCGACCCGGCGCCGCCGGTGACGAGCGCACAGAGCTGCGTGCCGGCGCGACACAGGCCGACCCCTCGGGTCGAAGCGGCGCCGGAGTAGCAGCTGCGCGCCGAGCCCGGAGGGCACAGGCAATCCTCGTCGGCGGTGCCGTCGCAGTCGTCGTCGATGCCGTTGCACACGTCGGCAGACGGGAGGCGGCCCCCCTCGCACGCGCCCCACACCGCGAGCCCCGCGGAGTCGACCGAGCAGTACTGACGACCCGCGCGGCACAATCCGACTCCGTCGGTGCCGGCGGGGCCGGTGTAGCAATCGCGTGCCGTGCCGTCCGTGCAGCCGCAGCCCTCGTCCACCGCGCCGTTGCAATCGTTGTCGATGCCGTCGCAGGTCTCGAGCGCCGGCGTCACCGAGCCCTCGCACGCGCCCCACGACGTGCCGACGCCGCCCGGGCCGGCCGTGCACGATTCGCGGCCCGCGCGACAGACGCCGATCCCGACGGTCCCCGAGGGGCCCTCGTAGCAACTGCGCGAGGCCGCCGCGGTGCAGTCGCACCCATCGTCCACGACGCCGTCGCAGTCGTTGTCGCGGGCATCGCAGGTCTCGTCGCCGGGCGGCTCGGCAGAGGTGCACGCGCCCCACGCCCCGAACTCCGCGCCGGTGTCGAGACAGGTCTGGCGGCCGAGCAGGCAGATGCCGACGCCCGCGAGCTCGGGCGCCCCCGGCCAGCACGCCTGCGTCGCGCCGACCTCGCAGCCGCACACCTCGTCGACCCGCCCGTCGCCGTCGTCGTCGACGCCGTTGCAGAGCTCGCCGCCCGACATTCCGGCGTCGCTCGCGCCGCCGTCCACCTCGGCGTCCATGGTCGCCGCGTCGGACTCCGAGGACCCCGCGTCGAGCGCGGCTGGGCCCGCGTCGCGGCGGTTGCCCCCGCCCCCGGTGCCCGTCTCGCAGCTGCATCCCGAGGCGAGCATCGTGAGCACGAAGATCCAACCGACGGGCACGAAGCGGAGCTTGGACATGGCGGCGGAACCTCTCGGGCGGGCGAGGGGCGGTTGCGCCCCCGGACCGCTTCACGGTATCGCGGGGGCGAGGACCCGAGAAGGGGAGGTTGGATCTTCGTGGGATTCCTCGCGTAGGATGGACTCCATGCCCATGCCGACCGGGGTCCTGACTCGCCACGTCGTGTTCGCTTCGCTCGGGCTCTGGGCCCTCGGCTGCGCGACCGGCGCGCCACCCGTGGTGCCCGAGGCCGGCAGCCCTGGCTTCGACGCCGGAGAAGACGCCGGGCGCTCCATGCTCGACGCAGGTCCCTCGTGCAGCGCCGACGACGAGTGCAGCGACGGAGACGCCTGCAACGGGCTGGAGGCGTGCGCGTCGGGGATCTGCGTGCCTGGAACGCCCGTCGTCTGCGACGACGCCGTGGGCTGCACCGAGGACACCTGCGATCCGGGGACCGGCGCCTGCGCCGTTCGGGCCGACGACACGCGCTGCGCCGCCGGGCTGATGTGCGACCGCGTGGACGGCTGCATCGCGCCCCGCCCCTGCGAGTCCGATGCGACCTGCGACGACGGCGTGTTCTGCAACGGTGCCGAGCGCTGCGACCCGGCGTTCGGATGCCGGCGCGGCGACCTGCCGAACTGCGACGACGGCTTCGCGTGCACGGTCGACGTCTGCGACGACGCGGCCGACGCGTGCGGCAGCACCCCGGCCGACGCCGCCTGCGACGACAGGCTCGTGTGCAACGGCGCGGAGGTCTGCGCGCCGACCGCCCCGGGCGCCGATGGCCAGGGGTGTGTCGGCGGCACCGCGCCCGTGTGCAACGACGCCTTCGCATGCACGGTCGACGTGTGCGACGAGACCGCGGGCGGGTGCACCGTCCGGCCGGACTCCACGGCGTGCGACAACGGCGTGTTCTGCGATGGCGCCGAGGTCTGCGATCCGGCGAGAGGCTGCGTCGCCGGGGGGCTGCCCTCGTGCCGCGACTCCATCGGGTGCACGGTCGGTCGCTGCGACGCCGCCACCGACGCGTGCGTGCAGGAGGCCAACCCGAGCGCCTGCGCGGATGGCCTCGTGTGCAACGGCGACGAGCGCTGCGACGTGACCGGCACCACGCCGGGCATGGGCTGCGTTCCCGGGGCCCCGCTCGACTGCGGCGACGGACTCGTGTGCACCACCGATTCCTGCGCGGAGCCGGGCATGTGTCAGCACGGCGGCTCCGACGCCGACGGCGACACCTACACCGCCCTCGGCTGCGGCACCGGCGACGATTGCGACGACCGCAACCGCTCGATCCACCCCGGCGTCTCCGAGCTCTGCGACGGGATCGACAACGACTGCAGCGGCGCCGGCGCGGCCTTCCCCGCAGGCGTGGACGACGGCCCCGGCATGCAATGCGCGCTCGGCTCGAGTCCGCGCGTCTGCACCACCGCGTGCGGGACGGGCGGCTCGCAGGCGTGCAACGGCGCGTGCCGGCTCGGCGCCTGCTACGCCACCTTCGAGACCTGCAACGGGTGCGACGACAACGGCGACGGCCGCATCGACGAGCCCGGGCCGGGCAGCACGGTCGAGTGCCGCGCCGGCGAGACCCGCACCTGCGTGGTGCCGGGCTGCGGCACCCTCGGGAGCCAGACCTGCGGGGCGGCGTGCGGCTGGGGGCGCTGCGCCGCGACCGAGTCGTGCAACAGCTGCGACGACGACGGAGACGGCAGCCTCGACAACGGCTTCTCGCTCGGTGGCACGTGCAGCGTCGGCGTCGGCGCGTGCAACCGGAGCGGCGCGGTCGTGTGCCGCTCGGACGGCACCGGCACGACGTGCAGCGTGGGCCCCGGCGCCCCCGGGACCGAGCTGTGCAACGGGCTCGACGACGACTGCGACGGACCGGTGGACGAACCGTTCACCGAGCTCGGACGCACGTGCTCGGTCGGAGTGGGCGCCTGCGCGCGCACCGGCACCTACGGCTGCCGGGCCGACGGCTCCGGCACGGCGTGCAGCGCCGCCCCGGGCACGCCGACCACCGAAGTGTGCAACGGGATGGACGACGACTGCGACGGAACGGTCGACGACGGAGCCGACGGCGGCGCCTGCGACGGCACCGACACGGACCTCTGCGCCGAGGGCACCAACCGCTGCATGGCGGGCGGCGTGCTCGTCTGCGACGACGCCACCGGCTCGAACGTCGAGGTGTGCAACGGGGTCGACGACACCTGCAACGGCGCCATCGACGAGGGCTGCGACTGCAGCCTCGGTGCGACCCGCGCCTGCTACGGCGGATCGAGCGGCACGAGCGGGGTCGGCGCCTGCGTCACAGGGTCGCAGACCTGCGTGGCGGGCAGCGGCGGCGTCGGCTCGACGTGGGGCACGTGCAGCGGCTGGGTCGGTCCGGTGGCCGAGACCTGCAACGGCCGCGACGACAACTGCAACGGCGTGGTCGACGACGGAAACCCCGGCGGCGGCGCGGCGTGCGACGGGGCGGACTCCGACCTCTGCGCCGAGGGCACCCGGACCTGCACCGGCGGCGCGCTCGTGTGCAGCGACACGACGTCGAGCACGGTCGAGGTCTGCAACGGCATCGACGACGACTGCAGCGGCATCGCCGACGACGGCAACCCCGGCGGCGGCGGCCCGTGCGATGGCAGCGACGGGGACTACTGCGCGGAGGGCACGCTCTCGTGCACCGGCGGCACGCTGTTCTGCAGCGACGTCACCGGCACCACCGTGGAGACGTGCAACGGCAGCGACGACGACTGCAACGGCATCGCGGACGACGGAAACCCCGGCGGCGGCGCGGCCTGCGACGGGCCCGACACGGACCTCTGCCTCGAGGGCACGCGCGTCTGCACCGGCGGCGCGCTGGTCTGCAACGACGCGACGGGCTCGACCCCGGAGGTCTGCGGAAACGGGTTCGACGACAACTGCAACGGCAGCACCGACGAAGGGTGCTCGGTGAGCACGCCGGGGGCCGTCGCGATCCCGTACGCGCCCGTCTCGACCGCCGGCACGACGGTGCTCGCCGGCACCGACGACTCGACCGTGACCGTCGCCCTCCCGTTCACGTTCCGTTTCTTTGCGAACACCTACGTGGCCGGGACGACGATCGCGATCTCCTCGAACGGGTTCATCAGCTTCGACGCCGCCATCGGGTCGGGCTGCTGCTCGGGGCAGACGCTGCCTCTGAACGACTCGTACAACAACATCATCGCCGCGTCGTGGACCGATCTCTATCCCGCCGGCGGTGGCGCGATCACCTATCAGACGCTGGGGTCGGTCGGCAGCCGCATCTTCGTCGTGTCGTACACCAGCCTGCCCTGGTGCTGCAGCGGCGGTGCGATGGTCACCACGCAGATCCAGCTCTACGAGAGCAACGGACGCATCCAGATCCACACCGCCACGCAGGCGGCGGCTCACACCTACACGCAGGGCGTCGAGGACGCCACCGGCTCCACCGCGTACTACCGACCGGGCCGGGTGGCCGCGGACTACGCGCTGACGAACGACGGCGTCGAGTTCATCACGTACTGAGGACCGCCACGCGGCGCGCCCGCGTGAACGGCGCGGTGAAGGGAGCCCCCCGGCGAGCGAGCTCGTGGGGGGCTACTTCTTTCGCAGCTGCGCGAGCAGCGCGTCGGCGTAGTGGAACGTCTCGTCGTGGTCGAGGGGCGCCGTGTCGTCGTGCTCGATCGAGGCGATGTGCTCGGACGGCAACCCCTCGAGGAACCGGCTCGGCGCGGTGGGGTGCAGCTTGCCGCGCATCTCCTTGCGCTGGAATCGGCACAGATAGAGCCGCTCCTGCGCGCGGGTGACCCCGACGTAGAAGAGCCGCCGCTCCTCCTCGACGTCCGTCGGCGCGGCCTCGGTCACCTTGGGATCGGTGGTGCGCGCGTGCGGGAGCGTCCCCTCGTTGAGCCCGATCAGGAACACCACCGGCCACTCGAGCCCCTTGGCCCCGTGCAGCGTGCAGAGCGTCACCTTGTCGCCGGTGTCGCCTTCCTCCTCGCTGAACCGCATCGTGATCCGCTGAAGGAACGTGGAGAGCGAGGGCCGCTCGGAGGCCTCGGTCTTCTCGTAGCGGTCGAGCGCGCGCAGGACGTACTCGACGTCGAGCCAGCGCTGCCGCTGGTCCTTGTCGGCGCTCTCCTTGAGCTCCGCCACCAGCCCGACCCGCTCGAAGAGAGAGAGGGCGGAGGCCGAGAGCTGCGTCCCGCGGCCGAAGCGCTCGCGCCCCTCGGCGAGGGCCGCCCCGAGCATCATGGAGCCCCGCCGCGCGGCGTCGGGCACGTCGGGGATGCGGTCGAGGGCGATGGCCGCATCCGAGAAAGGGACGCCCTTCGCGAGCGCCCATCGCTCGGCGCGGGTGATCGTCGTGTCCCCGATGCCGCGCGTCGGGTAGTTGAGGATGCGCCGCAGCGCGAGCTCGTCGCGCGGGTTGACCACGACCCGCAGGTACGCGACGGCGTCCTTCACCTGCTTGCGGTCGAAGAACTGCGTGCCACCGAAGAGCTGGTACGGGACGCCCTCGACGCGCAGCTCCTCCTCGATCGCGCGCGCCTGGAGGTTCGAGCGGTAGAGCACCGCGACCTTGCCGTACCCGATCTGATGATCGATCCGCAGCTTGCGGATCTGCCGCGCGACGAAGCGCGCCTCCTGTTCGATGTCGCCGACGAGGCAGACCTGCACGGGCTCCCCGCCGACCTTCGTGGCGCGCAGCGTCTTGCCGAGGCGCCGCTGGCTCGAGCGGCCGATCGCGGCGTTGGCGATCTCGAGGATCGGACGGCGCGAGCGGTAGTTCTCCTCGAGCTTCACGAGCCGCGCGCCCGGAAAGAACTTGTCGAAGTCGAGGATGTTCTCGACCTCGGCGCCGCGCCATCCGTAGATCGACTGGTCGTCGTCGCCGACCACGCACACGCTGCGGCGCTCGTTGGCCAGCAAGCGCACGAGCTCGAGCTGGACCTTGTTCGTGTCCTGGAACTCGTCGATCAGCAGGTACCGAAAACGCTGCTGCCACTTCTGCCGGAGGTCCGGCCGATCCTGCAGCAGCCGGACCGGCGCGAGCACGAGATCGTCGAAGTCGAACGCGCGCATCGAGCGGAGCGACGCTTCGTAGTGCGGATACACCGTGCGGGCGAGCACGTCGTACTCGACGTCGTTCACGGGCGCCTGATCGGGGCCGATCAGCTTGTTCTTCCAGAGCGAGATGCGGGCGAGCACCGAGAAGAGATCGACCTTGCGGTCGCCGATGCCCTCCCTCCGGACGATCTCGCGCACGAGCCCGAGCGCGTCGGACTGATCGAAGATGACGAAGCGCGCCCGCCCCTCGCCTGCGTCACCGAAGAGCGCACGGGACTCCTCCCCGAGGAAGCGCACGCCGAAGCTGTGGAAGGTCGAGAGCCACAGCTTGCCGGCGCGCTCCTTGCCGATGAGCGGCGCCATGCGCTCCGCCATCTCCTCGGCCGCCTTGTTCGTGAAGCTCACGGCGAGGATCCGGTCCGGCGGCACGGCCCGCTCGTTCACGAGGCGCGCGATCCGGTGGGTGATCACCCGCGTCTTGCCGGAGCCGGCGCCCGCGAGCACCAGGAGCGGTCCCTCGTCGTGCGCGACCGCTTCCGCCTGCGCCTGATTGAGACCCGCCATGGGGAGCGGGGTGTACCCGAGCGATGCGCCACCGTCCACCGCCCGTGGACCCACCGGAGGGTCGAGCGAGGTGCGATTGGTGATCGACGGTGTCAGTCGGGCGTGGTCTCCTTCGTCGGGGTGGAATGATCCGGCTTCATCGCTCGAACCGCATCGAGGTCCTCGCCCGCGGGCTCGCCGCCGAGGTGGCGCGCCGACGCTCTCCATTCGAGCCGGTGACGATCGTCATCCCTCACCGCTCGCTGGAGCGCTGGCTCGAGATGCAGATCGCCGAGGCGCTCGGGATCGCCGCGCACCTCCGGTTCGTGTCGCTCGATCCATTCGTGTCCGGATGGCTCGCGCAGGAGCCCGAGGCCGAGGCGCGGGCCACGGCACAGAGGGCCACGGCACAGAGGGCCACTGCACAGAGGGCAGCGTCCCCGGCGGCCGCCGAAGGGGCGGTGCCGACGGGCGGGGTCGGCGGGCCGGACGAACCGGTGTGGCGGCACGACGTGGTGTGGTCGACGGCCTCGCTCGAGGGCGCGCTGCTCGCCACGTTGCTCGAGCCGGATCTCTGCGCCCCGGACGGGCACACAGCGGGGGGGCCTGAGGGGCGTCCCTCGGCGCCCGGAGTGGCCGCCGACGATGCGCTCGGGCCGGTGCGGGCCTACCTCGATGCGACCCGCAGCGACGCCGACGGGCTCGACCGCCGCAGGGCGCAGCTCGCACGGCGCGTCGCTGCGCTGGCGTTCGAGTACAGCCTCGACCGGCCGGCGATGCTCCGCGCGTGGGCGCAGGGCGCGTGCGTGCTCACGGACAGCCCGGCCGCCGCGACCGAGCGATGGCAGCAGGCGCTCTACCGCCGCGCCCAGGCCCATCTCGGGCTCCCGTCGCTCGCCGAGGCCGTGCACGACGCGCTCGCCCGACGGGTCAGGACGGGCGTCCCTTCGGAGGCGGGCACGCAGGAGACGTCGGGGCCTCCGGCGGTGCACGTGTTCGGCTTCTCGACGATGGCGCGGACGCACCTGACGGCCCTCGTCGCCATGGCCGCGGACCGGGACGTGCACGTCCATTCACTCGATCCCTGCGAGGAATTCTGGGAGGACGCGCGGAGCGACCGCGAGCTCCGGCGGGCGCTGCGGCGCGCGCGGTCCACCGATCCGGTGAGCGATCCGTTCGGCCTGCTGGGGGGGGACGACGACGCCTCGCTCCTGCGCGCCTGGGGACGGCCGGGACGGGAGCACATCGCCCTGCTCGACGAACTCGCCGGATTCGACTTCGAGTCGGCGTTCGTGGAGCCCGGAGGAGCCACGCTCTTGTCGCGTGTGCAGGCGTCGCTGCTGCACCGCACGGCGATCACGGACGGAACGCCCGATGGATCGCTGCGCGTGGTCGCATGTCCCTCGGTCCGGCGAGAGGTCGAGTGCCTCGCGGCCCACATCTGGTCGCTGGTCGAGGCCTCCGACCCCGCTCGGCCGCTGCGCTTCCACGAGATCGGCGTGCTCCTGAGCAGCGCCGACCGTGACCTGTACCTGCCGCACCTCGAGGCCGTCTTCGAGGAGTCGCACGGTCTGCCGTGGATGTCGTCGGACCTCTCGCTGTCGGCCCGCAGCCGGGTGGCCGACTGCGCCCTCAAGCTCATCGCGCTCCCGGGCTCGGAATTCCGACGGTCGGAGGTGCTCGCGGTGGCGGCGCATCCGCTGGTGCTCGCGCGGTGGCCCGAGGCCGAGGCGGCCCAGGCGGCGGCCCTCGTGGAGCGGCTCGGGGTGTTCCACGGCATCGACGACACGGACCACGCGGGCACGTACCTCGAGCGAGACGACGAGGGGGGCAGCTCAGCTTCGGGCAGCTCAGCTTCGGGCAGCTCTGCTTCCGCCAGCCCTGCGACGGACCGCGACGCGACTGCGGGGTCTGCGCCCCCGGTTCGGACGGCCGTCCACTGGGAGCAAGCCGTGCTGCGGCTCGCGCTCGGTGCGGTGATGGAGGGCGAGCGCGAGGGTCGTACGGAGCCCTTCGGGCTGGGCTCGCTGCGGCTGCACCCCGAGTCCTTCGGCCACACCGACGAGCTCGCCGTGGGGCTCGGATTGCTCGTGCGCTCCCTCGCCGCCGATGCCCGCTTCGCGCGCGATGCCCGGATGCGGCCGAGCGCCTGGGGCCGCTTGTTCCAGGCGATGCTGAAGAGCTATCTCGTCACCACGCGGAGTTCCGAGGAGGGCGAGCTTCGGCGGTGCTGGACGGCGCTGTCCCGCCTCGCGGAACGAGACGTCGGCGTGGAGGTCTCGTACCGCATCGCCGCCGAGCTCGCGGCGGTGGAGCTGGGATCGCTCGTCGGGGGCCACGGCGCGGGCGCCGGCGGAGGCGTCTTCGTGGGCCCGCTGGCCCCGATGCGACCCTTGCCGTTCCGGGCGCTCTTCGTGCTGGGTCTGGGAGAGGGATCGTTCCCGGCCCGTGCGGCCGAGACGGGGCTCGATCTGAAGCTGGCGAAGCGAGAGCCGGGCGACGTCGCGACCGACGAGCGGGATCGCTACGCCCTCCTCGAGGCGATCCTCTCGGCGCGGGAGCAGCTCGTGCTGTCGTACGTCGCGCGGGACGAGCAGAGCGGGGAGGCGCGGGAACCGTCGTCGGTGCTCGTCACGCTCGACGAAGCGCTGGGCCAAGCGCTGCCCCGCGAGCGACCGAAGCTGCGTCGCCACGAAGGGCTCGACGCGTCGGTGCCGCCCGTCACGGCCTGGTCGCTGCCGGCCGCGGTCGACGAGGCGCGGGCGCGGGCCGTGGGGGCGACATACCGCCCGGCGCTGTCGGACGCGCGTGTTCCCGAGGCCGCGCTGCAGCCCCTGCCCGTCGACGATCCGCGCCGCGTGCTGCTCGCGATGCCGGCCCTCGTGCCGGGGAGCGCCGCCTCGGGGAGCCGCCGCGAGGGCTCCGAGGAGGCCCCGGAGCGGATCTCGGTCTCGGCCCTCCGATCCTTCCTCGAGTGTCCGATCCAGGGCCACGCCAAGCGGGTCATCGGAGGCTTCGACGACCACCGGCCCGACGAGCAGGCCGAGGACGAACCGTTCGCGGTCGCGCCGCAAGAGCGCAACCGCGTGCTCCGGGAGGTGTTTCACGCGGCGCTCGCGGAGGACGAGGAGGGCCTGGTCCGCATCTACCGCGCCCGCGTGGCGCGCAGCGGATCCCGGGGCAGGTGGCCCCTCGGCGCGCTCTCGACGATCTGGGAACGGAAAGACCTGGCGCTGCTGGGTGGCTGGCGCGCGGGGTTCGCTCGGTGGGGCGCGGGCACGCCCCTGTTCAGCGTGCGCCTGGGCCCCGGGGGCGAGCCTGTCCCCTCGTGGGATCGGCCGCTCGACCCGCTCGCGCTCTCGGTCGGCGGGTCGAGGGTGGAGCTGAGCGGGACGACGGAGTGGCTGCTGCCCAACGGCGATCTGCTCCTCGTCGAGACCAAGGACCTCTCGGAGACCGACGCCAAGGGCAGCGCGGCGCGGGCCCGCATCGGGCTGCGCGCATTCCTGCACCATGCCGTCCTCTCGGCCCTCGGCCCCTCTATGGAGGCGCGCGCGATCCTGCCCTTTCGGCCCACGACGGGGTCGACGAGCCCCGGCCACCGCCGTGCCTGGGTGCTCGATGCGGCCGACGAAGGCGTGCTCTCGTTCACGTTCGCCCCGATGCGCCCCGACGCCGCCGAGCGATGGCTCGAAGGGGTCATCGACGACCTCCTTCGCGGTCGGCGCGGCCTCTTCATGCCGTGCGAAGCCGCCCTCGGCGTGCCCGAGGTGTTCACGGGGCAGAGCGAAGAACCGACCGCCGCGCTGCTGCGCTCGGTGGAGCAAGTCCGGACCCAGCTCGAGGGGGGCTCGAGCCGCTACGGCCCGGTGCGGGACGCCGCGCTCTACCCTGCCCCGCCCCCCGAGCTCGCGCTGACCCTCGCGAAGGTCCGCTACGCCGCCTACCACGATCACTGCCGCGCGGAGGAACGCACATGACGACCCCGCGGCCCCCGGACACCCTCGGCGTCCCACCGCAGCCTGCCCTGACCGACCGACCGGCGGTGCTCGACGCGCTGCGGACGGCCGACGGTCGACGCCGGCACGCCGTGCTCGAAGCCTCGGCGGGGACCGGCAAGACGCACACCCTCGAGCACCTCGTGCTCGATCTGCTCCTCGGCGGCACACCCATCGAGCGGATCCTCGTGGTGACCTTCACCGAGAAGGCGACGCTCGAGATGCGGGCGAGGATCCGCACGCGGATCGTCGGCCTCGTCGCGTCGGGCCACCTCGCGCTGAGGGCCGCGCTCGCGGACTTCGACCGGGCCCCGATCTCGACCATCCATGCCTTCTGCCAGCGCGTGCTGTCCGAGCACGCCTTCGCCAGCGGGCGCTTGCTCGAGCAGGAGCGCATCGAGCCCCGGGAAGCGTTCCGGCGCGCCTTCCGCGAGACCCTGCGGCTCTGGCTCGGACCGACGGCGAGCGAGCGGCCCCTGCTCGAGGGCGCGCTCGCCGTGATGACGCCCGACGACATCGAAGCCGCGCTGTGGGACTGGCACCGGGAGCGCGGGCGGGTGCGCCCGGAGCCGGACGAAGGCGTCGTCGCGTCCACCCTCGCGACGCTGCCGAGGGCCTCGGAGATCGACACCGTCGGACGCGCCATGCTCGCGCCGATCCGGCTGTCGAAGTCGCGGGAGCGGGCCCGCGGGATCCTGCTCGGGCTCTGCGAGATCGCCGACCGCATGCGCGCGGGCGAAGCCCTCGAGACCCTGTGGGGAGCCCTCTTCGCGTGGGCGCAGGGCCGCAAGAAGAGCCTCACGACCCTCGCCAAGGGGCTCTCGAATCACCCCCTCGGCACCGCCCTCGCGAGGCTCTTCGAGCTCACCTCGAGCCCTCTGTCCGTCCTGGTGCACCGCCTTCTGCCGGCCATCCAGCATCGGCTCCGCGAGGAGAAGCGCCGCCGCGGGCGCTTCGACTTCGACGACATGCTCCACCTCGTGCGCGATGCGCTCCAGGGCCCCGCCGGCGCGGCCTTGAAGACGGCGTTGCGAGGTCGCTACGACCACGCCCTCGTCGACGAATTCCAGGACACCGACGAAGTGCAGTGGGAGATCTTCCGCTCGGTCTTCTACGAATCTCCGGCGCACACGCTGACGGTGATCGGCGATCCGAAGCAGGCCATCTACGCCTTCCGCAACGCGGACGTTCACACGTACCTCGCCGCGTGCGAGCAGATCGTCGCGTCCGGCGGAGCGCGCGCCCCGCTCGTCGACTGCTACCGCTCCACGCCCGCGATGATCGACGCGGTCAACACCATCCTGCGCGAGGGGTTCTTCTCGGGTCCGAACCGGTACCCGAATCCCGTGCAATGCGGGCGGCCGTGGTTGCGCATGGTCGGTCCGGGTGGCCAGGACACAGCTCCGGTGACGCTGCTGCACCTCGCCGCCCCGGACAAGCTGAGCGCAGGCTCCGCACGGCATGCCCTCGCCGAGGAGATCGCCCGGGAGATCGCGACCCTGCTGGGCGGCGGATGGCAGGTCTCCGAACGCGGGAAGGACGAGCACGCCCTCCGCGACCTTCGTCCCGACGACGTGTTCGTGCTGACGCACAACCACGCGGAGGCCACCGAGGTGGCCGAAGCGCTCGCCCGGCGCGGGATCGTGCATGCACTCGGGAGCCGCAAGGGTCTCTTCGAGACCCCCGAGGCCGCCGACGTGCTGCGCGTGCTCGAGGCCATCGAAGCACCGGGCTCGCGCCCGCGACAGCTTCACGCCTGGCTGACGCCCTTCTTCGGGGCGTCGCCCGCCGATCTCGACACCTGCCGGGATCTGCCCCCGGAGCACCCGTTTCACACGCGCCTGACCCGGTGGGCCGTCCTCGCCGAGGAGCGTCGCTTCGCCGCGCTCTTCCACGCGATGGTCGACGAGAGCGGGATCGCGCGGAGGCTGCTCTTCCTGAGGGAGGGCGAGCGCGAACTGACGAACGTGCTCCACGTGCTCGAGCGCGTGCTCGAGTGGTCGAGCCGCGGCCGGCTCGGGCTCCGCGAGATCGTCCTGGAAATGCGGCGCCGGGTGGAGGTCGACGAGGGCACCCGCGGCGACGACGAGGACCAGCAACGCCTCGAGAGCGAGCGGCAGGCCGTGCAGTTGCTCACGATGCACAAGAGCAAGGGGCTCGAGGCCGAGGTCGTGTTCCTCTTCGGCGGATTCGGCGCGCGACGGCAGGACGCCTTGGCGCCGCGGGTGTTCCACGCGCAGGGCCAGCGCATCGCCTGGCTCGGCCCTCCCCCCGAGCCGATGGCCTCCCAGGTCGAGGACGAGCGGCAACAAGAGCGGGAGCGATTGCTCTACGTCGGGATGACCCGGGCGCGCGCGCGGCTCTACGTCCCCTACGTCGGCGCGGGTCCGCTGCCGGGCGATCTGACGTCGGTCTACGCGTCGATGAACGGCGCGCACGGCGTGCTCAACCGACGCCTCGAGGCGCTCGTCGAAGCGGGCACGGTGCAGGACGAGGGCACGCCGGGCGCGCTCTTCGCGCGACGCGTGGTGCGGGTGCCGAGAGTGCGCCGTCGGGCCGGAATTCCCGACGGATTCGCACGCCTCGCCGCGGGAGAGCAGCTCGCCTCGTCGGTGGTCGCCCCGCTCGTGCCGCCCGATCGGTTCGAGCGCTTGACGGCCGCGGCCCGAGGCCCGGAGACGACGTCCTACACGCGGATGAAGCGAGGCCGGGTGCTTCTGGAGGCGGACGCGCTCGACGATTCGACACGCTGGCGAGAAGAGCGCGCCGAGCCGCCGCGGGAGGCACCGCCGGTGCTCCTCGCCGCGACCCACGGCGTGGATGCGCTGCCGGGAGGGACCGAATTCGGCGTGTTCGTGCACGAGGTGCTCGAGCATCTCGACCCCGTGGTGATCGCCCGGTGCGCGGGGTTCGAGGCGTGGTGGGCCCGCGAGGAGGTCCGCGCGCTGGTCGAGACCGCCGCGCTCCGCCACGGGCTCGACCCGTCCGTGTGCGAGGCGAGCGCCCGGCTCGCGCATCAGGCCATGTGCACCGACGTCCGGAGCGGGCCGCTGCGACTGGTGGGCGGATTCGCCACACCGACGAAGCGCGCGGCCGAGCTCTCGTTCTTGCACCCGATCCCCGAGGCACAGCACGCGCCGCTGGGTTCTCTCGCGCCGCTGGGTTCTCTCGCGCCGCTGGGTTCTCTCGCGCCGCTGGGTTCTCTCGCGCCGCTGGGTTCTCTCGCGCCGCTGGGTTCTCTCGCGCCGCAGTACGCCGAGCGCGGATTCGTGCGGGGCATCATCGACCTGCTCTTCGAGCACGAGGGGCGGACGTGGGTGCTCGACTGGAAGACCGATCGGCTGCCGTCGTACGACGACGCCACCCTCCAGGCC
>CAIKNO010000709.1 GCA_903828805.1 uncultured Sandaracinus sp.
CTCCCACGCCGCCGCGCGCCGGGCGGACGCCGGCGTGGCTCAGCGGCCAGCGCGCGGGCCGGTCGGCCGGGTCGCGACCCAGACCACGTGTTGCCGTCCGCGCCCGTTGCGCGAGCCGAACACCCGCTCGGCCCGCGCCGCGAACCCCTGCTGCTCGAGGCGCTTCGTGTACCGCGCATCGTCGAGCAACGACCACACGGCGAGCACGCCTCCCGGCTTCAGCGCGGCCCAGCACTCCGCGATGCCGCGCCGTCCGTACAGCGCATCGTTCTGGGCGTGCGCGAGCGCGATGGGGCCGTTGTCGACGTCGAGAAGGACGGCATCGTAGAGGGCCGTCGCGGCCCGGATGCGGCTGCGGACGTCGAGCACGTGCAGCTCCGCGCGGGCGTCGCGGAGCGGGTGCGACGCGAGGGGGCCGAGCCATTCGCCCCGGTTCCATTCCACGACCGCAGGCACCAGCTCGGCGACCTCGACCGTGGAGCGAGCCGAGACGCGATCGAGGGCCTCTCGGAGCGTGAAGCCCATGCCGAGGCCCCCGACGAGGACGCGGGATGCGGGCCCGGACGCACCGGATTTCGTGGGCGCCAGGTGCGCGCAGCCGAGCGAGGCGAGGGCCCGAGAGGACGACTCGTCCTCGTTCGACATCAGCTCGAGCCCGCCGGCGAAGATGCGGACCTCCTTGCCACGACGCTTCAGCTCGAGCGGCTGGCCGTCGGGGGCCGTGGCGCTCGCGAGGCGTTCCCAGGGCTGCATCGGCGCAGTCCTAGCGCGGCGTGACGTGCGACGCCCGCCCGCAGGTCCGGCGCGACGGGCCGTGCTTCTTCGTTCCTCCGCGGGGCCTTTGACCCCGCGATGGACTACACCTGACGTCAGGAGGCGCAGAGGATGAGCTTTGGTCGGAATCCCCACGTGACGAAGGCCGAGACCGCGGAGCAGAAGGCCGCCGATGCGAGCGACGAGGGCACCCGCAGGCGTGCCCACCTCGACGCCGCCCACCTCTGGGAGCGCGCAGCCGAGCGTGAGAAGCCGGGCAAGCAGCGGGACGCGCACCTCGCGCGGGCCGAGCGCAACCGGGTCCAGGCGGACGGCCAGGATCCGGATGCGGAGGACGAGACGCCCGCCACGCTGCCGAGGGTCGGGGGGCCGGTCGAGGCCACGTCCGCTCCGCGCGATCCGAAGCGATTCAACTGAGCTCGGGCACGCGAGGGCGACTGGACACCACCGCCAGCATCCCTAGAACTGGCGCCCCCGAGGCCGGCACCCCGCCGGCGCGCGGGAGGACCAGGACGACGCCGCGATGCGAACCACCCGTCTGAGAGGCGCCCGCACCCACAACCTCCGCGGCCTGGACCTCGATCTCGAGCCGGGGACGCTCGTCGCCATCGCTGGGCCCTCCGGCGCCGGCAAGTCGTCCCTGGCGTTCGGCACCCTGTATGCCGAAGGACAGCGGCGCTACGTCGAGAGCTTCAGCGCGTACGCGCGGCAGTTTCTCGAGCGCCTCGCGCGGCCCGCGCTCGACCAGCTCGAGCCGGTCGCGGCCGGAATCGCGGTGGACCGTCAAGCGCCGGCCCGCACGAGCCGCGCGACCGTCGGCACCACGACGGAGGTCGCCGACTACGCCAAGAGCCTCTGGTCGCGTCTCGCGGTGCTGCACTGCTCGTCGTGCGGTCAGCCGGTCCGCAGGGACGAGCCCGAGGCCATCATCGATGGGCTCTTGCACGCCCATCCGGGCGCGAAGGTGGTCATCACGTATCCCGTGCCGGTGCGAGACACCGAGGGGTTCCTCGGGGTGCGGGACGCGCTGGCGGGGGCGGGTTACCGCAGGGTGCTCGTGGGCGGCGCCGTGCGGGACCTGGACGAGGTCCGGCCGAGCGACGTGCTCGGAGACAGGGCGGAGGCTGCGGCTCCGAAGGCGGCCGCCAAGGGGCGGAAGAAGGCGGCCTCCAAAGGCACGAAGGCCGTCAAGACGGCGTCGTCGAGCGCGGCCGTCGATGCGGTGACCCTCGACGTCGTCGCGGACCGCGCGGTGCTCCGGAGCGACGACCGCGGCCGCCTCGTCGAGGCGTTCGAATCGGCGATGCGGCTCGGCGACGGGCTCGCGTCGGCGGTGATGGACGGTGGCCAGGTGCGCCGCTTCTCGCGCCGGCTGCACTGTGCCGAGTGCGGCATCGACCACCGCGACGCGAGCCCGGGGCTCTTTTCGTTCCAGAGCGCCGTGGGCGCGTGCGAGACGTGCCGGGGCTTCGGGCGGGTCATCGGGGTCGACTGGGAGAAGGTGCTGCCGGATCCCGCGAAGACCCTGGGCGGCGGCGCCATCGCGCCGTGGGGCGGCAAGTCCACCGACTGGGAACGCAAGGCGCTCGCCAAGCACGCGGCGAAGGTCGGCCTCTCGCTCGACACGCGGCTCGGGGACCTCACGCCCGAGCAGCGGATGTGGCTCATCCAGGGCGATTCTCAGGGGTATCCCAAGGGGTGGTTCGGCCTGCAGGGGTGGTTCGGCTGGCTCGAGACGCGCGCCTACAAGATGCACGTCCGCGTGCTGCTGGCCCGTTACCGCAGCTACGAGGAGTGCACGACCTGCGCCGGCACGCGGCTGAAGCCGGAGGCCCTGCACTGGAAGATCGACGGTCACTCGGTGGCCTCGATGCTCTCGATGTCCGCGGTCGGAGCGTCGCGGTTCCTGTCCGGGGTCGGGGCGCAGCTCGCCTCCGCGGGGCGGCAGGACGCCGCGACCGCGCTGCTTCTGCGAGAGTGTCAGGAGCGGTTGAGGACGCTCGAAGACGTCGGCCTCGGCCACCTCACGCTCGACCGGGCGTCGCGCACCCTGAGCGGCGGCGAGTCGCAGCGCGTGGCGTTGACCAGCGCGCTGTCGAGTTCCCTCACCGGCGCGATGTTCGTGCTCGACGAACCCACGGTGGGTCTTCATCCGAGCGACGTCGAGAAGCTGACCCGGGTCATCGGCCGGCTCGCCCAGGGCGACAACCTCGTCCTCGTCGTCGAGCACGATCCGGACGTCCTGCGGATGGCGGATCGCGTCGTCGAGCTCGGGCCCGGCGCGGGTGCCCACGGGGGCGCCCTCGTGTTCGACGGGACGCCCGAGGCGCTCGCGCAGGCGGACACCGCCACGGGCCGCGCGCTGCGCGAAGGTCCTCCCGCCGTTCGCGCCCGTCGGCGGTCGCCGTCGTGGCTCGTGCTTCGCGGCGCGACGGGCCACAACCTCCGCGGCGTCGACCTCCGGATCCCGGTCGGTGCGCTCACGTGCATCACGGGTCCGAGCGGCTCCGGAAAGAGCTCGCTCGTGCTCGAGACCTTGGTGCCCGCCGTGCAGCGTGCGCTCGGCGTGTCGGCGCCGGCCGCGCCCCTCGCGCACGCCTCTTTCGAGGGCGCGCGCGCGCTGTCGACGGTCGTTCACGTCGACCAGTCGCCGCTCGGGCGAACGTCTCGCGGCAACGCGGCGACGTACCTCGGCGCGTGGGACGTCATCCGGAAGCGCTTCGCGCGGGAGCCGCTCGCCAAGCAGCGCGGCTACGCCGAGGGATACTTCTCGTTCAACGTCGAGGGCGGGCGCTGCGAGACGTGCCGCGGCGACGGCGCCGAGACGGTCGAGATGCAGTTCCTCGCCGACGTCACCTTCTCCTGCCCCGACTGCGGCGGGAAGCGCTTCGTCGGGCCGGTGCTCGACGTCCTGCACCGCGGGCTCACGGTCGCCGAGGTGCTCGAGCTGACGGTCTCGGAGGCCGTCGAGCGCTTCGAAGGCGACCGCACGGTGCTCGAGCGCATCGCGCCGATGAACGACATCGGTCTGGGCTACCTGAAGCTCGGGCAGTCGCTCAACACGCTCAGCGGGGGCGAGGCCCAGCGGCTCAAGCTCGCGCTCGCGTTCGCCGAGACGCCCCCGGGCGCGCTCGTCGTGCTCGACGAGCCCACGGCTGGGCTGCACGCGGCCGATGTCGACCCGCTGCTCGCGATGCTCGAGCGGCTCGTCGGACGCGGCGACACGGTCGTCGTCGTGGAGCACGACATGCGGGTCGCCGCCCGGGCCGACCGGGTCATCGACCTCGGTCCCGGGGCGGGCGAAGGCGGCGGAACGATCGTGGCCGAGGGCACCCCGGAGGAGGTCGCCCTCGTCGCGGGCTCGCGCACGGCGCCGTACCTCGCACGGTCGCTCGGGGCGACGCGACCGGATCCCGCGCGGGCCCTCGCGGCGCGGGCGAAGCGGGTGGACGACTCGCCGGCGGAGGCCGTGATCGAGGTGGCGCGCGCCCACGAGCACAACCTGCGCGACGTGAGCGTGAAGATCCCCCGCGAGAAGCTGGTCACGGTCACCGGACCGAGCGGCTCGGGCAAGAGCACGCTGGCGTTCGACGTGGTCTTCGCCGAGGGGCAGCGGCGGTATCTCGACACGCTCTCGCCGTACGCGCGGCAGTACCTTCCGCAATTGCCGCGGCCCGCCGTGGACCGGGTCGTCGGGGTGCCGCCCACGGTGTCGGTGGAGCAGCGGGTGACCCGCGGTGGCGCCAACTCCACCGTCGCGACCGTGACCGAGGTCGCGCACTTCCTGCGCTTGCTCTACGCGCGGGCGGGGTTGCTGCACTGCCCCGACTGCGGCGCGGCGATCGAGGCCCGGGCTCCGTCCCTGCTGGCGTCCGATCTGTCGGCGCGACACGGCGACGCGGTCGAGATCTCCGTGTTCGCGCCGGTCGTGCGGGGCCGCAAGGGGCATCATCGAGAGCTGCTCGGACAGATGTTCGATCGGGGCTTCCGCGAGGCCCGCATCGACGGCGAGATGAAGGCCCTCGCGCCCGGCCTCTCGCTCGCGCGCTTCGTGGAGCACGAGGTCGAGGTGCTCGTCGCGCGGGTGCGCGGAGACGAGCCCGCGCTCGAACGGGCGATCCGCATGGCGTCCGAGCTCGGCGAGGGGAGCGTCCGCGTGCTCGCGGGGGCGACGGACGCGCTGCTCTCGACGAAGCGCGCCTGTCCTCGCTGCGGCACGGGGTTTCCGGAGCTCGATCCGCGCTTCTTCTCGTTCAACACCAAGCAGGGCCAGTGCGCCGCGTGCGAGGGCAAGGGCGCCCTCGTGGAGGAGGTCGGCTCGGGGGCGTCGCGCCGCGAGGTGCGCACCGAGTGCGAGGCCTGCGGCGGCAGCCGCCTGTCGAAGCTGGCCCGGGCGGTCACCATCGACGGGCATCCGATCACGTCGTTCCTCGGCCAGAGCGTGGAGCGGGCGCGCGCGGCGCTCGGAGGCGTGCGCTTGACGGGCCGGACGGCAGAGATAGGTCAGACCTGCGTCTCGGAGTGCGAGGCGCGCCTCGCGTTCCTGACGACGGTGGGCCTCGGCTACCTCGGGCTCGATCGCGCGGCCGACACGCTCAGCGGCGGCGAGACCCAGCGCGTGCGGCTCGCGGCGCAGCTCGGCAGCGGTCTGACGGGGCTGCTCTACGTGCTCGACGAGCCGACCATCGGCCTGCATCCACGCGACACCCACGCGCTCGTCGGTGCGCTCCGGTCCCTGGTGGACAAGGGCAACAGCGTGCTCGTCGTCGAGCACGACGCGGACGTGATCCGCGCCAGCGACCACGTCATCGACGTGGGCCCCGGAGGCGGGCGGCGCGGAGGCACGATCGTCGCCGAGGGGTCGCCCTCGGCGCTCGAGCGCATGCCGGGCTCGGTGACCGGGGCGTCGCTGTCACGGAGCGCGCCCGTGCCCTCCACCCGACGTGCGATCGACGGTCCGCGCCTCGAGCTGTTCGGGGCCCGCGGCCACAACCTGAAGGGCACCGACCTCTCGTTGCCGCTCGGCGCGCTGACGGTCGTGACCGGCGTGAGCGGGTCGGGCAAGAGCACGCTCGTTCGTCGCGTGCTCTTGCCTGCGGTGCGCGCCGCGTTGGGGCTCGTTCAAGAGGAGGCCCCGCTGCCCTTCGGCTCGCTGCGCGGCGCGGAGGGCCTGACGCGCGCGACGATGGTCGATCAGAGCCCGATCGGCCGCACGCCGCGCTCAGTGCCGGCCACCTACGTCGGCGTGTGGGACGAGATCCGGCGCTTGCTCGCCGCGACGCCCGAAGCGCGCGCGCGCGGCTGGGAGGCGTCCCGCTTCTCGTTCAACGTGGCGCACGGAGGGCGCTGCCCGACCTGCGACGGCAACGGCGCGCTGACGGTCGAGATGTCCTTCCTGCCCGACGTGTACTTGCCTTGCGAGGACTGCGGCGGGGCCCGCTTCACCCGCGAGACGCAGGGCGCGAGGCTTCACGGCAAGAGCGCCGGAGAACTGCTCAAGATGGAGATCGAGGAGGCCGCGTCGGTGCTCTCGGCGATCCCGAAGGTCGCCCGACCGCTCGCCCTGCTCACGGAGCTGGGCCTCGGGTACCTCACGCTCGGTCAGGCCTCGAACACGCTGAGCGGCGGCGAGGCGCAGCGCCTGAAGCTCGTCGCCGAGCTCGGCACGGGCGCGGCGGGCAAGACGCTCTACGTGCTCGACGAACCGACCACGGGGCTGCATCGGGACGACGTGGCCAGGCTGTCGGGCTTGTTGTCCAGGTTCGCCGACCGCGGCGACACCGTCGTGGTCATCGAGCATCACCCCGACGTCATCCTGCAGGCCGACTGGGTCATCGACCTCGGGCCCGAGGGGGGCGAAGGCGGCGGCTCGGTCGTCGTGCAGGGCACCCCGGAGGACGTCGCCCGCTGCGCCGAGAGCCACACGGGCCGCGCGCTGCGCCAGGAGTACGAGCGCGCCGGCATGGTCCTCGACGGCGCGCCTGCGACCCCGCGCGCGAAGGGGGCGAAGTCGGCGCGCAGGTCCCGTTGAGGGTGCGCTCCGGAGCGGCGCGCTGGCTCGATGCGACCGGGCGGACCAGTATCACCGCGGTCGGGCGGAGGGGGCCGCTGCAGGCTCCCATCGGTCCGTCACCCTTGAGTCGCTTGTTGCTTCCGGAGAAACGAACATGAAGAGCATGAATTCGTGGACGCGTTCCTGGACCCCCTTCGGACTCGCCCTCGCGGGGCTGGTCGTCGGGTGTGGTGGAGGCACGACGGCGCCCACGCCCATGGCGTGCTCGGCGGCCGATTGCGCGTGTTCGGGGACGGCCTGCACCTGCGGGGGTGGGGATGCAGGGGCCGGCGTCTCGTGCGGATGGACGATGGTGTCCTCGTGCAATGCCGATGGTTCGAGCTGCAACCTCGATTGCAGCGCCGCGTCGTGCGCGGCGACCTGCGGCAACTCCTGCGATGCGGATTGCACCGCCGGTGCCGACTGCGCGGTCGTCGCCGGCAGCAGCTCGAGTCCCTCCTGCGTGGCCTCGACGTGCGAGTTCTCTCTCGGGGAGAGCGCGAGCCCGAGCTGCCGTGACGGGGCCACGTGCGACGTGACCCTGCGCGGCGCGTCGAGCCAGGTCTCGTGCAACGCCTCGACCTGCAACGTCACCTGCGAGGTCAGCGCGTGCGGCGTGAACTGCGAGGCGGGCTCCACGTGCACCCTGCGCTGCCCGGGGGAGGCGATGGCCCGCAGCGTGACCGGCGAGGCCCGCTGCAACTGACCCCGCTGCAACCGACGATGCGATGACCCGACGCGGCGCCGGCCTCTCCGGCGCCGCACTCAGGGCGCCGCGCTCAGGGCCACCGCGCCCAGAGCCGCCTAGCGCAGGGCCACCGCGGCGCGGACGAGGATCAGCCGAGCCGCATCTGGGGCACGTGGTCTCCGAACAGCAAGGTGGCCTCCGTCTTCTCCTGCACCTCGCTCGGCTTGACGCCGGGGGCGACCTCGACGAGCCGCAGTCCTTCGGGCGTGACGTCGAGCACCGCGAGGTCGGTGATGACCCGGTGCACCACGCGCTTGCCGGTCAGCGGGAGCTTGCATCGGCGCAGGACCTTGAACTCGCCGTCCTTGTTGGAGTGCTCCATGACGACGACGACGCGCTTGGCACCTGCGACGAGGTCCATCGCGCCGCCCATCCCCTTGACCATCTTGCCGGGGATCATCCAGTTCGCGAGGTCGCCCTGCTCGTCGACCTCCATCGCGCCGAGGATGGCGAGGTCGATGTGTCCTCCGCGGATCATCGCGAAGCTCTCCGCGCTGTCGAAGAGGGAAGCGCCGGGCAGCATGGTGACGGTCTGCTTGCCGGCGTTGATGAGGTCGGCGTCCTCCTCGCCTTCGAGGGGGAAAGGCCCCACGCCGAGGATGCCGTTCTCGCTCTGGAGCATCACCTCGACGCCGGCCGGGATGTGGTTCGCCACCAGGGTCGGGATGCCGATGCCGAGGTTGACGAAGAAGCCGTCGCGCAGCTCCTGCGCGGCGCGCATCGCGAGTTGATCACGGTCCAGCATGGCGTTCAGGCCCCCTTCTTGCGCGTGGTGCGCCGCTCGATCCGCTTCTCGTGTCGGCCGACGAAGACGCGGTGCACGTAGACGCCGGGGGTGTCGATCTCGTGGGGAGCGAGCACGCCCGGTTCGACGAGCTCTTCGACCTCGGCGATCGTGACGCGCCCCGCCATCGCGGCGAGCGGGTTGAAGTTCTTCGCGGCGAGCCGGTAGACGAGGTTGCCGTAGCGGTCGCCCTTCCACGCCTTCACGAGGGCGAAGTCGGTGCGGATGCCGCGCTCGAGCACGTAGTGCTTGCCGTCGAACTCGCGGGTCTCCTTGCCCTCGGCGACCACGGTCCCGTAGCCGGTCGGCGTGTAGAACCCGGGGATCCCCGCGCCGCCTGCGCGCAGCCGCTCCGCG
This sequence comes from uncultured Sandaracinus sp., assembly GCA_903828805.1. Taxonomy (GTDB): domain Bacteria; phylum Myxococcota_A; class Polyangia; order Polyangiales; family Sandaracinaceae; genus Sandaracinus. The sequence goes on from CAIKNO010000709.1 coordinate 8,716, forward strand.
AGCGTGCCCTGCGGGGTCAACTCGACCTCGAGCTCGCCGCTCAGGTACTGGCGCTCGAACTCCTTGTTCTCGCCGACGTAGGACGAGACCATCTTGCGGATCTGCTTGTTCTGGAGCAGCACGCCGAGGCCGAAGTCGTCCACGCCGCAGTTGTTCGAGACGAAGGTGAGCCCCTTCACCCCGCGCTCGCGGAGCGCCGCGATGGCGAGTTCGGGGATCCCGCAGAGGCCGAAACCGCCCGCGGCGAGCGTCGCCCCGTCCGGGATGTCGGCGACCGCGTCGAGTGCGTTCTTGACGACCTTGTCCATACGGGGCGGGTTCGTAGCACCGGCCCCTCGGCGACATCAAGGGGCGCGGGTGATCGGCGTGCCGAGCCTTCGGGCGATGGCATGCCGCACGAAATCTTCGAGGAGGTGTGCCGGGGGCGGTGTCTCGCGGCCTTGCACCTTGCGTCGCAGTCGCTGCACCGCGAGCGAGCCGCCGAACACGAGATCGGCGGCTCCGAGGTAGCCGCCTCCGTGGTTCTTCTCGAAGTAGAGGGCCCGGGAGTCGAACCAGTACGAGGGCACGCGCGACCACCGCGAGATCCCGGTGGACGCGCCGCCGAGGTGCTGCACCCGGCTGGTCACGACGTACCACGTCGACCACCCGGCCCTCGCCGCGCGCAGACAGAGGTCGGTCTCCTCGAAGTACAAGAAGAAGCGCTCGTCGAAGAGCCCGACGGAACGCAGCATCGAGGCGCGGGCCATGAAGCTCGCACCCGCGAGCCAGTCGACCCGCTGGGTACGCTCCGGCCGCGGCACGATCGGGACCCGACGCCCCGCGAGGGCGCGGGTGACGAGGCCGAGCGCGAGCCCGGTCTCGAACTCGCTCGCGAGGCTCGGAAAACGGAACGCGGTGTCGTGAGGGTGGCCATCCTGCCCGTGGATGGCGCTGCCCGCGATGCCGACCTCCGGGTGGGCGTCCAGGAAGTCCGCCAGGGCCACGATCGCGTCGGGCTCGGGGAACGCGTCGGAGTTCAGGACGTACACGTACTCGGGGGGCCGCTCGGCGCGCAGGGCTTCCTCGATGGCCAGGTTGTTCCCGGCTCCGAAACCCCCATTTCGTGGGCTCGCCAGCACCCGCACGCGATCGGGCGCGTAGCCGTGCGCGCGGACGGCCTCGCGGAGCGCCTCGAGGCTTCCGTCCTGCGAGTCGTTGTCGACGACGTCCACCCGCGCATCGGGCAGGTGCTCCAGGGCCCGGACGGCCGCGGCGAGCGAGGCGAGCGTCAGGGACGCGGTGCGGTAGTTCAGGATGACGACGAGCAGCTTCACGGTCCCCCCTCGTGGGTCGCGGGCATCCTCCGCTCACGCACCGTCCGCCCGCGCGCGCGGCTCGGACAGGGGCGCGGACGTGAGCCGCAGGGCAGGGCTCGAGCGGGTGCCCGAGGCGTCGTCGTGGCGCGGTCCGGACGACGCGGACTCGAGCTCCCGGCTCGCGGCGTCGAGCCGTGCGCGAAAGGCCTCCCCGACGACCCGGACGTGGGGGGCGAGGACCATCGAGTCGTGGTCGCCCGGGACCTCGAGCACCTCGAGCGACGCGACCCACGGGGTCCATCCGTTGTCCGCCTCGATATAGTGCCGATCGAGGTCGACCCGCCCGCCATCCCTCAGGATCCAGCGTGCGCGGGGGCGCGGTCGGAACAGGGTCACGGGGCCGCTGTAGGGCATGAGCGCGTACCCTTCGGCCGCGTGACGGAACGCCGCGCCGATGCGCTCGCTGCGGGCGGCCTCGGACATCGGAGGCCCATCGTCCAGGAGCTGCGGCTGCGCATGGGCGCGGTGCCACCATCCGCGGGCCGCAGCGAACAGGGACGCGGCCAAGCGCTCGAACTTCCCTCCCATCCATCGCGCCAGCTCTCCCACGCTCCGCTCCGACAGCTCGATCCGGCGTATTTCCCACCGGTGCCGTAGCAGGAGCGCGGGCCGCCTCGGCAAGGGGGTGTCCAGCAGGCCGAGCCAGGGCACGGGGGCGCCGCCCGCCTTCAACTGCTGCGCCATCTCGTAGGCGGTCAGACCGCCGCCCGAGAAGCCCGCGAGCAGGTAGGGCGCGCCGTGCAGGTGCGTCTTCAGCTCGGCGAGGTAGTCGCGGGCCATCTGCTCGAGGTCCTCGTGGGGAGGCTCGGCGCCCCGCACACCGCGGGCCTGCAGGCCGTACACCGGACGGTCTTTGCCCACCCACTCCGCGAGCTGCCGAAGGTTCAGCACGTTGCCGAACATGCCGGCCACGACGACGAGCGGGACGGCGTCCGCGGCGGGGCCCCTCGGGCCGGCCAGGCGAACGAGGTGGGCGGACGGGGACGCGTTCGCCGCGGGCCCCGACGCCCGTTCGGCGCGGGTCATGGGGGCCGGGTCTTCGCTCGCTTCGACCCCTCGCGCGCGCAGCAACGCGGCCGTGGTCGCGACCGTCGGCGCATCGAAGATCGAGGCCAGCGGCAGCTCCACGCCCCACTGCTTCTTGATCTTCGCGAACAAGCGGACCGCCACGAGGGAGTGCCCGCCGAGATCGAAGAAGCCGTCGTCGCGGCCGACCCGTGCGATGCCCAGGAGACCCTCGAAGAGCGCCGCGACCGCGCGCTCGAGCGCGTCCGCAGGGGGCGTGTAGGCGGTGTCGAGATCGGGGCGCTCGAAGCCGCCGTCCGGGCTCCCTTGCGCCGTCGCGTCGTGGTCTGCGCGCGCGCGCAGCGCCTCGAGATCCATCGACGAGATGGCGATCCGTGCGCCGCGTGCGCCCTCGCGGGCGCTGGTCTCGAGGGCGCACTCGAAGGCCTCGAGTCCTTCCTCGGGGGTGATGCCGCGGGCGATGTCGCGCGCGAGACGCTCCGACCCGCGGGAACTGTCTCGCCCGTGGCGCGCAGGGGCCGAGGCGCGGTCGCGGCCGCTCTCGCGGAGTGCCCCGTCGCGCACGCCGAGGGCGCGCCCTCCCTGGAGGCGCCGCATCGTGAACCCCTCGCACTCGACGCACGTCTCGCCGCGCGCGTCGGTGAGGGTGATGTCGAAGCGCGCCACCTCGCCCGCGGGGCCGGTCGGTGCGGCGAGCCGGACGAACGAGCGCAGCCGCGCCGGCAAGGGCGCGAGCACCCGCACCTGCCCATAGCCCGAGGGGACCCACAGGTCGGCGTCGTTGTAGCCCGCGGCGAGCGAGATTCCGAAGCCGGTGGCGAGGTCGAGGACCGACGGATGCAGCGGGTAGGCGGCGTCGTCGAACGACACGGGCAGCGCGAGGTCCGCGAGGGCTTCGCCGTCGCCCCAGCGGATGGACTGCACCACCCTCCACCGGGCTCCGAAGCGAAGATGTCGCTCCTGGGGAGAGCGCCAGCCCGAGGGCGTCGTCTCCACCCGCGGGCAGCGCGCCTCGATGGCCGCGAGGTCGAGGCCGGGCGCTCGCCTGCTCGACGCCGGGCCGTCGTCGAGGAGGCGAAGCTCGGCCTCGGCGATGCGGGTCTCGTCGTCGAAGGGACCCGACGGGCCGGTCGCGTGCAGCTCGCAGGCGAACGCGGAGCCTTCCTGCCGGAGGCGAAGCGCCACGGCGCACGGAGCGTCGTCGGCGACCGTGAGCGGGCGCAGGAACGTGAGGTCTCTTGCTTCGAACCCGCCAGGGTGGCCCCACTGCGTGAGGGCCTCCCGCGCGAGGGCGAGCACGCCGGTGCCGGGCAGGACGGCCACGCCCTGGGCCGTTCGATGCTCGTCGAGGAACCAGCGGGCCCGGGCATCCCAGCGCGCGCTGAACACCGCGTCCTCGTCGCGGAGCGTCACGAGCGCGTCGAGCATCGGCCCGGGCAGCGCGCGCGAAGGCCGCACCTCGACGCGCGTCGAATGTTCCTCGGACGCCGGCGCCTGGGGCGGGGTCTCCTCTCGTGGCGTCGTCTCCTCGGCCTGCGGTGCGTCCTCCCGGCGGGTCATGCCGATGCCGTTCCAGATCCCCCAGTCCAGCACCAGGGCGGGCCGCCCCTGCGCGCGACGGCTCTGCGCGAACGCATCGAGGAACGCGTTCGCCGCGACGTAGTCGACCTGGCCCGCTGGGCAGAGCATTGACGACGTCGAGCCGAACAACACGAAGAACGACAACGGATCCCCGTCGAGCACACGCTCGAGCACGCGCGCGCCATGCACCTTCGGCGCGAGCACCTCTTCGCACTCGGCGCGGGTCTTTCCGGCGAGCGGCGCGTCGCGCAGCGTGCCTGCGGCGTGGATGACTCCGTCGATCCGACCGAAGCGAGCGCGCGCGGCGCGGACGACCTCGCGCATGTCGGATTCGAGCGTGACGTCCGCGGACGCCACCATCACCTCCGTGCCTCCGGCTTCGAGGCGGCGCACGACCTCGATGGCCCGTCTCGTGGACGCGTCGATCCGAACGATCGGGGTGGTGCCGCCCGAGGCGTTCGAACCCGCGTCCTCCCATGTCTTCCGGGGCGGCAACCCGGCGCGGCCGACGAGCACGAGGGAGGCCCCATGGGCCCGGGTGAGGTGCTCGGCGAAGACGAGGCCGAGCCCGCCGAGGCCTCCCGTGATCAACACGACCGCGCCATGGTCGAGCGCCGGCGCGTCGGGGACGAAGCCGCGGCGCAGCGGGAGGGGATCGAGGCACGCCTCGAACCTCCGGCCCCGGCGGAGCGCGATCACGCCCGAGGAGGGCTGTGCGAGGACCTCGGCGAGGAGCGCGGCGGCGAGCGCGTCGAGCGCCGTGGACGGGTCCTGCCGGGGTCGGAAGCGCGCCGTCCAGCCGGGACGCGCAGGGCCGGTCGCGTCCTCGAGCCGAAGGTCCACCGCGCGCGCGTGCGTGCCAGGAAATTCCCTGGGAAGGACGCCCATGGGGCCGAGGATCATCGCGCGTTCGGGATGCGGGACCGCCTCGGTGTCGACCTGCTGCATCCCGTCGGCGACGGCGATCCACTGGAGGGGTGCGCCGCCGCTCTCGACGGCGAGGGCCTGCGCGAGGTGCAGCAGCGAGTCGAAGCCGCGCTCGACCGCGTGGTGAAAGAAGCTCGACCCCGGGCGATGCGACGTGTCGGGGGTGACGGACCAGAGATGCACGACGTGCGACGGGGACAGGCCCCGCGCGACGAGCTCCTCGACCAGCGCGGTGTGCCCCTCCGCGCCGAGCTCGGGAGAGAGCGAGAAGCGTCCCTCCTCGGGGCGCGCTTCGTCGGCGCCGTCGAGGATCGAGACGACCGCGCATCCTCGGGCCTCGAGCAGGAGGCGAAGGCGTGCGCCGAGCCCCGACCGGTCCTCGAAGAGCCAGACCCGTGAGGGCGAGGTCTCGGCGGGCGCGGGCGCCTTCGTGGGCCGGAAGCCCGGTCGCACGCCCCAGCGCTCGACCGAGGGGATCTTCGCTGGCGAGGACGAGGTGGCGGGCTCCGCGCCGCGCACCGTGGCCTCGAGGAAATGCCTTCGGGACTCGAACGGATAGGTCGGAAGCGGAACCCGCCGGGGCGGCCTCGCGTCCGAGGCCGCGGCGGTGCGCGGCGAGAGGCCGCACGCCCACGCCTCGCCCAGCTGCCCGAGGAGGAACACGTCGTCGGCGATGGACTCGTCGGCGTGTCGCAGCGACAGGACGCTCCGGAGCCGGCGCCCCTCGGCGGAGTGCTGCCGGACGAGCGAGGTGAGCGCGCGGCCCGGCCCGGTCTCGACGAGGATCCGTTCGGGGCCCGCGAGCAGCGTGTCGATGCACCCCCGTGAAGTTCACCGGCGCGCGCAGCTGCGAGACCCAGTACTCCGGATCGGTCGCACGGGCGTCGTCGAGAAGGCGGCCGTCCACGTTCGAGAGGAGCGGGATCGTCGGCGGGGACAGCGGGATGCTGTGGAGGTATGCGCGCAGCGTGTCGAGCACTGGGTCGAGTTGCCGCGAGTGCGCGGCGACGGGGACGACGA
>CAIKNO010000710.1 GCA_903828805.1 uncultured Sandaracinus sp.
ACTTCTTCGCGGCGACCTTGGTGATCGCTGCCGTCGTGGTGGTCTTGCCGTGGTCGATGTGACCAATCGTGCCGACGTTCACGTGCGGCTTCGTACGAACGAACTTTTCCTTGGCCATGACTCGTATCCTCTACTGATTCGGCGAGCGGCGATCACGCCGTGCCTGATCAAGCCTTGCTAGATCAGGCCTTGCCCTTGAGCTTCGCGACGAGCTGGTCCGAGATGTTGTTCGGGACAGCTGCGTAGTGGGCAAACGACATCGTGTACGACGCACGCCCCTGGGTCTTGCTGCGCAGGTCGGTCGAGTAACCGAACATGTTGGCGAGCGGCACATCTGCCGTCACGACCTTCATGTTTCCGCGCTGATCCATGTTCTTGACCTGACCGCGGCGCGAGTTCAGGTCGCCGATGACGTCGCCCATGAAGTCCTCCGGGCACACCACCTCGACGCCCATCATCGGCTCGAGGAGCTGCAGACCCGAACGCTTCGCGGCGTCCTGGAAGGCCATCGAGCCCGCGATCTCGAACGCATTCGCGTTCGAGTCGACGTCGTGGTAGCTGCCGTCGACGAGGCGCGCCTTCACATCGATGACGGGGAATCCGGCGAGCACGCCGCGGGTCATCGCCTCACGGATGCCCTTCTCGACCGGCGGAATGAACTCCTTCGGGACCACGCCGCCGATGATTCCGTTCTCGAAGACGAAGCCCGTCCCGGGCTCGCCCGGCTCGAGGTCGATGTAGACGTGACCGTACTGGCCGCGACCACCCGACTGCTTGACGTACTTGCCTTCGACCTTCTTGACCGGCTTGGTGATCGACTCGCGGTAGGCGACCTCGGGGGCGCCCACGTTGCACTCCACCTTGTGCTCGCGGCGAAGGCGGTCGACCATGATCTCGAGGTGCAGTTCACCCTGGCCAGCGATGATCGTCTGCCCGGTCTCCTGGTCCGTGAAGGCGCGGAACGACGGATCTTCCGCCACCAGCTTGCCGAGGGCCTCGCCGAGCTTCGCCTGGTCGGCCTTCGTCTTCGGCTCGATGGCCTGGGAGATGACCGGCTCGGGGAAGATCATGCGCTCGAGGATGATCGGGGACTTCTCCTCGCAGAGCGTGTCACCCGTGCGAACGTCCTTCAGACCGACGGCCGCGCAGATGTTTCCTGCCTGGATGTCCTTGATCTCCTCACGCTTGTTGGCGTGCATCCGGAGAAGACGACCCACGCGCTCGCGCTTGCCCTTGGTGCTGTTGAGCACGGAGCTGCCGCTCTCGAGAGTTCCCGAGTACACGCGGATGAAGGTCAACTGGCCGACGAAGGGATCGTTGATGATCTTGAACGCAAGGCCGGCGAAGGGCTCTGCGTCGTCGGCTCGACGGGTGTAACGAATCTCCGGGTTGGACGGGTCCTCGCCTTCGACGGGCGGGATGTCCAGGGGCGACGGCAGGAAGTCGATGACGGCGTCGAGCAGTTGCTGAACGCCCTTGTTCTTGAAGGCCGCGCCGCAGAGGACCGGAACGCACCGGAAGCCGAGGGTACCGACCCGGAGGGCCGTCAAGATCTCGGTCACGCTGAAGTCGGTGTCCCCCTCGAGGTACCGGTCCATCAGCTTCTCGTCGAGTTCCGCGACGGCCTCGATCAGCCGCTCGCGCACCTTCGCGGCGTCCGCCTCGTACTCGGCGGGAATTTCGACCACGTCGAAACGGCTCCCGCGGGCGTCCTCGTGGAAGAGGTAAGCCTTCATGCGGATGATGTCGATCACGCCGCGGTGATTCTCCTCGAGGCCGAGGGGAAGCTGCACCGCGATCGCGTTGGCGCCGAGGCGCTCCTTGATCGACATGAACGAGCGCTCGAAGTTCGCGCCCGCGCGGTCCATCTTGTTGATGAAGCAGATCCGCGGAACCCGCCAGCGGTCAGCCTGCCGCCACACCGTCTCGGACTGGGGCTCGACGCCAGCGACGCCGTCGAACACCGTCACGGCGCCGTCGAGGACGCGCAACGACCGCTCCACCTCGATGGTGAAGTCGACGTGCCCGGGCGTATCGATGATGTTGACCCGGAAACCGTGACCCGAATAGAGACCGGTCTCGGGCCGCCAGAAGCACGTCGTCGCGGCGGACGTGATCGTGATGCCGCGCTCCTGCTCCTGCTCCATGTAGTCCATCGTGGCCGCGCCATCGTGGACTTCACCGATCTTGTAGTTGACGCCCGTGTAGAAGAGAATTCGCTCGGTCGTCGTGGTCTTCCCGGCATCAATGTGGGCCATGATGCCGATGTTTCGGGTTCTATCGAGCGGATAGTCTCGCGGCACGGTCGTACTCCGGGGAAGCGGTGACGTTCTTCGGAACGAGGGACGAGTCAGGGGTCGCTGGTCGTCAGGATTCGGACGCTTGACGCAGGAAAACCCCCCCTGGCCTTTCGTGCTCTCCCTCGGAGCACCCTTTCCAGAGAGGGTTCCCAGTAAACGGGATCGCGATGCGGATCTGCTTACCGGTCTATGTGAGCGTCTTCATTCCTGCGAGAGACTCCAGCGTTGGTTTCGGGGCCGAGTGGTCGCACAGCTGCGACCATGGTGCAAGGTTGTTCTTGTGTTCCGGACGGTAGGTGGCGGAAAACGAAGACTCTCGGCGACCTTGCTGAGAGGACCACCGAGCTTTGCGTCGAGCAAAGTCACGGTGGAGCCATCTCACCAGCGGTAGTGGGCGAACGCCTTGTTCGCGTCGGCCATCTTGTGCACGTCTTCGCGCTTCTTGACCGCGTTGCCGCGGCCCTCCGCCGCTTCCTTGAGCTCGGCGGCGAGGCGCTCGACCATGGTCTTCTCGCCACGATCACGCGAGTAGTCGACCAGCCAGCGCATCGCGAGAGCCATGCGGCGCTCCGGGCGAACTTCGACCGGGACCTGGTAGGTCGCGCCGCCGACACGACGGCTCTTGACCTCCACCTTGGGCTTGACCGTGTCGAGCGCCTTGCGGAAGACCTCGATCGGGTCCTCCTTGTAGCGGTTGCCGATGACGTCGAAGGCTCCGTACACGATCCCTTCGGCCGTGGACTTCTTGCCCTGCTTCATCACGACGTTGCAGAACTTCGCGACCATCCGATCGTGGAACTTCGGATCGGGAAGGATCTTGCGCTTGGGAACTTCGCGGCGGCGCGGCATGGCTACTCCCTACAGTTCAGGACTTCGGGCGCTTGACGCCGTACTTGGAGCGGCCCTGCGTGCGGGTCGCCTTGTTCGTGTTCGACGGACCCGCCGCGCCGGACGCATCCAGAGCACCGCGGACGACGTGGTAACGGACACCGGGGAGGTCCTTGACGCGGCCGCCGCGGATCAGGACGACCGAGTGTTCCTGGAGGTTGTGTCCCTCGCCAGGAATGTACGTCGTCACCTCGGCGCCGTTCGACAGACGCACGCGGGCGACCTTGCGGAGGGCCGAGTTCGGCTTCTTCGGGGTGGTCGTGTAGACGCGCGTGCAGACGCCGCGCTTCTGCGGGCACTCCTGAAGCGCTGGGGACGCCGTCTTGTGGCGCACCTTGTCGCGACCCTGGCGAACGAGCTGATTGATGGTCGGCATTCGAGATTTCTGAATGAAGTCCGGGGCGATTCAGGCTCCGCAGGGAACCCCGAGGAGACCTCCGAGCCGAGGGCGGATCGCTGAGCCAACGTGGGCGCAACGGGACCTGGGCCGTCAGAGGGAGGCGGAGGATTACCGGGGCCGCTTCGCCTGTCAAGGAACAACCGCTCGAAAACGGATCACGCGCGGTCCTCGAGGGGGCCTGGATGGTGCCCAAACCATCGATATCAGAATGCAATTCGCAGGGTGATGGACGCCGGCCCCACGAGGGCTGTGACGTCGGCGGGCGCCGGCCGACGAGGGCCCGATGCGATCGTTGGGCCGTGAAGTGCCGGGGGGATGACGCGATGCTCGCGGATGCGGCGCGCCGGAACGAACGTGAGCTGCGCTTCGAGGATGCCGGAGATCGCGAGGGTGCCGAGCGCCGAGAGCGCCGCCCACTCGATCGTCGCGGCGATCTCGAGGAGTCGATTGCCTTCAGCGACGGCCTCGAACGCGCCCCGTGAACGTGCGTAGGCCACCTGACCCACGAGGCTCTGGTGCCAGAGGGTCGAACCCAGGGCGACGGCTGTGAGGGCGACTTGGCTGGCCAGGAGGGTCCACCCGAGGCCGTCGTTCCCGTTCTGGAACTGGCCGACACCGAACGGAATCGCGGCGAGCCAACGGGAGTTGGGGACCGCGACCTCGACGCCTTCATCGACGAACGCGACCAGCCGCGAGACCTGTTGCTCGGCGGCGAGCGCCCTCGCTTGCAGGGAGGCGCGGGCCATCGCGTCCTGCGCTTCGAGCTCGAGGCGCGCACGGACGGACTCGAAGAGTTCCTGGACTTCGGTCGGGAACGACAAAGGGTCGAGCGCGTACCGGGGATCGCTCCGCAGGAGCCGCTCGAACTGCTGTCGTGCGGCGTCGCGACGGCCGACGAAGAGGTACGCCGCGCCGAGGTATTTTCGTGCCTCCGTCACGAGGGCAGAACTCGCGAGCCGAGGCGCCTCCCCGCCTACCAGTTCCTCGAAATAGAAGACGGCGCGCGAATAGTCCCGCGCCTCGTAGGCCGCACGGGCAGTCTCGAACTCCTCGATGTCGCCGGCGCGGGCCGTGGCGGGAGCCGAAGCCGCGACGAAGCACCCCACGGCAAGGGCCACCCCCATGGCGAGGGAGGACCGACGAACAATCTTCGACCACCTCGCCTGTGGGCGCGTCGAGGTCGATCCCGCGCGCCCGTAATTGACCGCCGGGGCGCTCGTTTCCGGGCGATTGCACGGCGTTCGCTCGAGCGCGCGCGGTGGGGACGAGGACGTGGTCACGTGGGGTCCTCGGACGGCTCCATCGACACCGCGAGTTCGCGGGGTTGGCCCGCTTCGAGACGGACTCGGACATGGTGGGACCGACGGCCTGGGGCGGTCACGACGACGTCGAACTCGGCGCGTCGGTCCGACGTCGCGATCGGGACGCGGATCGCCTCGTTCGATCGGCCCGTCGCGGCGCCGCCGACTTGAACGTCCGCGGGCACCCCATCCGTGCGGACGACGAGCAGCGCAGGGAGGCTGTCGAGCCGGCGCGCGAGCGGGAAGGCACCGGTGCCGGCGGGCACCTGGACCTCGAGCGAGAGCCTCGAACAGCAAGGAGATTCGACGACGAATCGATGCGGACCGGGGGCGAGTTCGACGCCGGTGAACGAGGGCCCGTAGGGCCTCGGAGGTGCACCGTCGACACCGATCGACGCGTTCACCGGGTCGAAGGCGAACGACACCGTTCGCAAGGGCGCGTCGGTGTCGAGCGCAAGGAGGGGCCCACGTCGGGCGGCCGGGAGTCGAGGCGCGGCGACGGCGGCGCGGCCCACGTCGAGGGCGCCGGAGAGGCCGGCATCGTCGGCCGAAGGACGAGGGCCGCCCGGCGTGACCGATGGAACGACGGCGGTGGCGACGGACGCCGGCGTCGCGGTCGGGCGCGGCGACGAGGGCCGTGCTGCCGAGGGCACGGCGGTGGCGGGCCTCGGCGGAGCGGGCTCCGTGCGCGGGGGCTGCGACAAGAACACCCCTGCGGCTCCGACGAGGAGCGCCACCGCGCTGCCCGCCGTCGAGGCTCGGATCAGCCGCCGTCGCCGGCCGATCGAGCGAACGAGACGCAAGGCTTCGGGGTTGCCGTCGTCGAGGGCGAGCACCCGATCGAGCGATTCGACGGCGGCCTGGACGTCGCCCGCAGAGGACGCGCGTGCGGCCGCGTCCAGCCCGGCGCGTACAGCGCGGCGGCGGAGCTCGGGGGCTGCTGCAACCGGGTCGCGGAGGTACTCTGCGAGGGCGGAGGAGGCGTCCTCGATGCCGATGCACGCGACGAACGCACGCAGCTCGTCGGCCAGCGCCCGTGCGGTCGGATGCCGTGCCTCCGGCTCCCGCGCGAGCGCGCGCTTGAGGATCGCGCGGAGGCGTCCTCCGATGGCCGGCTGGATCCGCAGGGGATCCGGGAAATCGCCCTCCCCGATTCGCTTGAGCACCTGGTGCGGATTGCGTCCCGTGAACGGCAAGCGACCGCAGGCGAGCAGGTAGAGGACGGTGCCGAGCGCGAACACGTCCGTGCGGGCATCGCAGTCCTTTCCCTCGATCTGCTCGGGCGCCATGTGACCGGGCGACCCGAGGATCTGGCCCGTCGCCGTCATGGTGTTCGCGTCGAGCATGGACGCGATGCCGAAGTCGGTCAGCTTGATGACGCGTGCCTCGTGGACGAGGATGTTCTCGGGCTTCACGTCACGGTGGATGATGCCCTTGTCGTGCGCAGCCTCGAGGGCGCGGCAGACCTCGATGGCGAAACATGCCGCGATCTCCGCCGGGATGTCCGGGTGAGCGTCGGCGAACCCACGGAGCGTCGGACCGGTCAGCAGCTCCGTGGCGATGTAGCTCTCGGCGCTCTCGGCGCCGGCGTAGTCGTAGATCTCGAGCACGCAAGGGTGCCGCAGCCTGGCGACCCCCTGGGCTTCGCGGCGGAAGCGCGCGCGCGCCTCCTGCGACCCACGAAGGTGGGGGTGCATGATCTTCAGCGCGACCCATCGGTCCAGGTTGGTGTCGCGCGCACGAAACACCGTCGCCATGCCGCCATGGCCGATTTCCTCGATGATTTCGTATTTTTCGAGGGTTCGGAGCATGCGGCGACCCGCGCTGCCCGTCCGCGGGGAGCCCCCCCGGGCGCGACGGACGTCCGCGAGGATAGGCCTGCGGACGCCGCGCGGACAACCACGTTGAACCTGGGCGTGGACGAGGCGGACCGCCCGGCGTCTGCGCTCCGCTAACGAAGCGCGTCGAGCGCACGCGGCCAGCAGATGGCGAGACCACGTTCGGGCGTCATCGACGGATTCATGCCGCCGACCAAGAGAACGACCCCGGAGGCGAGTGGCAGCGCCGAAGCCCGTGCTCTCCCCGTGGGTAGATCACCGAGCGCGTCGATCGACGCAGAGGCGCTCTGCACCGACACCAAGTCGGTGTGCGGCGAGGGCGTGCCATCCGCCTGGACGCCCCCGAGAAGCCAAGTGCCCGACGGGGTTTCCGCGTGCGCCGCACCGCGCCGCGCGCGGTCGAATCGAGGGCCCTCGGAGACCACGCACGCGGGGCATCCACGGGCCAGCATGGTGGTCGTCACGGTGCTTCCACCCACGTCGTCGCCGCCCACCAGCAACGCGGTCGCGCGCGCGGGGTCTCGCACCCACAACGCGCCGTCGAGCGCACCCGTGCCAGCGGCCGGAACCGGCTGGCCGTCACCGCGAATCGGAACGAACTCGAGGCGCGCAGCGCCCTCGGGCTGGCCTCCTGCGACGAGCAGGCCTCCTCCGACGAACGCCACCGCAGGACGTTGCCGCGGCACCGCGAGCCGACTGACGGACACCGAGGTCGGGGATTGCACCCATGTCACGCTGGAGGCGCCCTCGCCTCCCGCACCCCCGACGATGGCGGCTCCATCCGCACCGAGGCCCACGATCGTGGAGAGCACGCCGGCCCCTTCGTGGACCCCCGTGAGGGACGGTGAGGCCGTCTCGGGGGCAAGGGCATCGAAGACGAACGCGGCCTGGCCGCCGAGTGTCTCGCCGAGCACGAGGATCGGCGCGGTGGCGTCCCCGTCGGGGAGGCGCACCGCCTGGGTCTGCCGGAGACTCACGGGCAGCGCGGGGAACAGCGGCACACCGGCGCTCGTCTCTTCGGCGAGCGCCTCGCCGTAGGTGAGTTCGAGCAAGGACAAGCCTGCCACGAGGTCATGGCCCACCGAGTCGACGGCGTCGCTGCTGGTGCCCCCGAACAGCAGGGCGTTCGAGTCGACGGCGACCGCGGCGAGGTCCAAACGCGCAGAGGGCAGCCGTGGCTCTTCGACCGCAGCGCAGCGCCCCGGCGGCCCGACGACCACTCGGACCATGCCGTACTGCAGAGGGATGAAGGAGGGCGTGGCACCGAGGAGCTGCCCTCCTTCGAGATCGAGGACCATCTGGATCCGGGTGGCAGCGACGATGCTCGCGATCGGTACGGCGATGTCGAACGCCCCGCCCCTCACGTCGGCCTGCACGTCGAAGACCGAGGAGCCCCCCTGGTCGACGGTCAGATGTGCGCGACCCGCTCCGAGGCCGGCGAGGGGGTTGCCGCCCTCGGCATCGACGACGTAGACCGCGAGGGGCGCGTCCGCGTCGGAACCGCAGCCGCACAGGACCGCACAGAGCCCGAGAATGGCTGCCCCACGAAGCATTCGGACGCCTTTACTTCGGCAGGACCGACGAGTAAAGCACGCGCACCGTGCGGGGCGTGGAGGTCGACTGGATCGAGCCCGACTCCGTCGCAGAGGGCTGGCGCGGGCCGGGCCTGGCGTGGCTCGACGGGGACGGGAGCAGCCTGCTCGGCCGGTGGTCGTTCATCGGAGCCGCCCCGACGGAGTGGCGGGAGGTCGCGTGGGGAGAGCCCGATCCCTTTCGCGCCATCGGCGAGATCGGACGGACCACGGCCGCCCGAGCCACGCGCGCGAGGGATGCTCTCCTGCCCGATCCCTCAGAGATCCCCGCCTGGTTTGGTCACATCGCCTACGACGCGGCGTGGACCAGCGGAGCCACGGCCGGCCTGCGTCAGCAGCCCCGGCACGCGCGAACGAGCGCGGTTCCCGTCGTCCGATTCGTGCGGTACGACGCCGTCGTCGCCTGGGACCACCACGCGCACCGCACATGGATTCTGGGCGACGACGACGATGCCGTGGCGCGGGCTCAGGTGCGGTTGGCGCGCCGCCGAGCCTCGCAAGCGACGGCGCGGGTCGGCCCCCCGCATTCGGAGCCTGCGGGCATGCATCATTCGGCGATCCAGGCGGCCCTCGAAGCGATCGCCGCCGGCGAGATCTACCAGGTCAACCTCGCGCGGGTCTGGGTCGCCGCGTTCGAAGGCGAACCGCTCGCGCTGTTCAAGGCGATGCGGGAGGTCTCCCCGGTGCCGCTGGGCGCGTTCCTGGAGGGCCATTCCTGGGCGCTCTCGTCCCGTACGATGGAGCGGTTCCTTCGTTTCGACGCGCGCGATCGGAGCGTGGAGAGCCGGCCCATCAAGGGCACGATCGCGCGGAGAGGCGAGGACGAGCAGACGTCCGCCGCGCTCCGAGGCGACGCGAAGGAGCAGGCGGAGCACGCGATGATCGTGGACCTGATGCGCAACGACCTGGGCCGGGTGGCCGACGTGGGCTCGGTGCGCGTCCATGGCTTGATGCGCGTCGAGCCCTACGCGGCGCTGTCGCATCTCGTGTCGACCGTCCGGGCAACGGTCGGGCGCGAGGTCGGTCTCGACGACCTGCTGGCGGCGACCTTTCCTCCCGGCAGCATCACCGGAACCCCGAAGGTTCGGGCCATGGAACAGATCGAGCGGCTCGAGCGACAGGCCCGCGGCGCGTACTGCGGGGCGATCGGCCATATCGACAGGGCGGGCGGTCTTTCGTTGTCGGTCGCGATCCGGACGGCGGTCGTGGAGGGGGGCGGGTTGACGTACCTCGCGGGGGGAGGGCTGGTCGACGCGAGCGACCCCGACCGTGAACTGGCCGAGACCGAGCTCAAGGCGAAGGTGCTCCTCGACGCCCTGCGCATGCTGACGCCCCCAGGCTGACGCGGGCGTGCTATGACCGCGGCGCTCTTCCGGTGTCGTCCAAGGGCAGGACAGCGGACTTTGGATCCGCGAATGCTGGTTCGAATCCAGCCGCCGGAATCATCGAGGTACGATGCGACACACCGTGACGGCCGTCGCCGTGGGCGCCACCGCCGCGGTCCTCGTGGGGTCGGTCTGCCTCTCGGTGGCCCACTCGATGCCGGAGCGTCACCTGGCGTCCGCGACCACCGCGGCCATGGCGCTCGCCGCGGTCGCAGCCATCACCATCACGATGGCGACGCTGGCCTTGCGGCGCGGGAAGCTCAGGTCAGCGGCGGCGATCACGCTCGGCACGTCGGCCCTGGTGGGGATGTGGTTCATCGCCGTTGTACCGCAGATGAGTCCTCGGTCCGAGATGACGTTGTGGCCCTCGGATCGGCATGGTCTCCAGGTGCGGGACATCGACGGAGACGCCTGGGTCGTCCACGAAAGCCTTGGAATTCGTTGGCCTCAGCCCCAACTCCGGCTCCTCCCGTCCGAAGAAATCGTCAACGATACACTCGCGAACGCGGGGCCTGGATGGAGAGAGATGCATCATCTCTGGGCCTTCGAGGCGGAAGGGCGCGCGGTGACCGTGGTATTTGACCTGACCCGGATCCCGAGCGTGAACGAAGAGGCGCTTCGCCAGCTCCAAGAGGCCGTCGTCGGGCCGCTGCGTGCACGGGGCTACGAGGCGAACCTCAGTCCGGTTCGGATGCGAGGTCGTTGCGGGTACGGATCGTTCGGTGCCCAGCGCGCGGGCGGCCCCCGCGTGGATGGCCGCGTCTTCTCGTTCGAAGAATCTTCATCGCAGCGGGCATTCCACCTGACGGTGACCGTGGTGGGGCCTGCGCAAGCGGCCGGCGCGGCGTTCGTCGAAGCGATCCAGGTCCCTTGCGGAGATGTGCCTCCCGCCGATCACCCGGCCCCCGGCTGATCGACGAAGGCGGCGCGCCGAAGGCTCCGCAACGGAGCCACCTCGAGGTCAATCGGGTCGTCGGAGCAGGATGAAGGCCTCGAGGTTTCCATCGGGGCCCGCGAGCTGGGAGTCACAGCGACCGAGGTGTTCCAGGCCGAGCGCCGAGGCCTCCCCTTCCACCTTGCTCAAGGCGGCGAGCCGTGCCCCTGGGTCACGGACCACGCCCTTGCGAAGGTCACGGCGGTCGACCTCGAACTGCGGCTTGATCATCGCCAGCACGAATCCGCCCGCACGCACGACCGCAGACGCCGCCGGGAGCAGCTTTCCCAGACCGATGAAGGACGCGTCGATGACGACGAGATCGATCTCGTCACCGAGTTCGCCGGACCGGAGATGACGGGCGTTGGTTCTCTCCCGGACGACGACGCGCGGATCAACACGAAGCCGCGCGTGAAGCTGGCCCCAGCCCACGTCGATCGCGTGCACCTGCCGGGCCCCTCTCTGCAGCAGGCAGTCGGTGAAGCCGCCGGTCGAGGCGCCGAAATCCGCACAGGTCCAGCCGGCCACGTCCAGGTCGAAGAACTGGATGGCCCCAGCCAGCTTCACGCCCCCGCGCGAAACGTAAGGGTGATCCGATCCGCGAACCTCGAGGGGCGCATCCAGGACGAGGGTGTCCCCGGCCTTGTCGACGCGCCGCTCGCCGCTGAACACGATGCCGGCAAGCACGAGGGCACGGGCCCGCTCCCTGGAAGGAGCGAGCCCGCGCTCGACGAGGAGAACATCCGCTCGCTGCTTGACGGCCACGCGTGCTCAGAACGGAATGTCGTCGCCGCCGCCGAAATCGTCCGGGGGGAAATCGTCGCCGCCGCCGATGGGCTCCCCACCACCGCGACCGCCACCACCGCCGCCGCCACCACCGCCGCCGCCACCACCGCGGCCGCCGCCATAACCGCCACCTTCGCCGCGATTGCCGCCGCCGCCGTAACCGCCACCTTCGCCGCGATTGCCGCCGCCGCCGCCGCCGCCGTAGCCACCGCCACCGCCACCGCCACCGCCGCCCTCGCCGCCCTCACCCCGGCCTCCACCGAGAAGCAGGATCTGGTTGGCGACGATCTCGGTGGTGCTGCGCTTGCCGCCGTCCTTGTCTTCCCACTGGCGCGTCTGAAGACGGCCCTCGACGTAGATCGTACGCCCCTTGTGGAGGATCTTGTTCAACGCCTCGGCCCGATTGCCCCACACCGTGACGGTGTGCCACTCGGTCCGCTCCTGGCGCTCGCCGGCCTTGTTGCCGTACCGCTCCGTGGTGGCGAGCCGCAGCCGGAGCACGGCTTGCCCGCCTTGCGTGAACTTGAGTTCGGGATCCATCCCGAGGTTGCCGATCAAGAGAACCTTGTTGAGCCCTTCCGATGCCATTTCTCACACCTTCTGCGTTCGGGCCGGCACCCTCGCCGGCGGGGAATTGGGACTGCGAGTCAAGTCGAGACGCCCGCGGAACCACTGGCCTCTCCAGACGCCGCAGCCTCTCCGTTCGTGATGGAGCCCTGCTCCTGATGGAGGAGAACCGCCAACTCACGGACGATCGCGTCATGCCTGGACTGACGGTAGACGGGGCCGATCTCGCCACGTCGGTGGTCCGACTCCAGCGCGGCGGCTTCGTCGAGCAATTCCTGCTTGCGACGTTGCCTGCTGCGCTCCGCCACTTGCTGCGCGGAGCCGCCGAACATCGTGGCGTAGGCCCCTGCGAGCAAGATCAATCCGGCCATCCCGAGCGCGATCCAACGCGCGGGACCCGGGCCGGGAATTCCTCGGAACCGTAGCCCCACCTGGGGGAACGGTTCGTCGCCCGGGCGGCGCATGAGTTCGCTCCCGAAGAGGGGTCGGCCCTCGTCCTCGAAGCGCTCCGGCGCGGGCATCCCGTCGAACTCCAGCGTCATTCCAGGCGGCGCTTCCGAGATGACCCGGTAGATGTAGGTGCGGAACGGCACCGGCAGCACGGCGTCGAGCGAGGCTCCGTGCACCGGCAGGTCGAACCCCCACGTCAACGAGACCCGGCCCGGCGGCAGCGAACCACGAATCCTGAACCCTTGACCTGCCAGCTCCTCCACCCGCTGATCGGTCATCACGGGCTGCGCCTGGAACGCCAGGTGACCGGCTGGAAGTTGGACCCGGAGGCCATCCTCCGGAAACACGTAGGTCTCCGCGGTCTGACTCATGTTCGCGAGTTGCGCCTGCTGGGTGATGTGCAGCCGCTCGTTGCGCAGCTCGACGAACGTCTGCCCGATCACCTGCAACACGACGCGGTCGTCGTGGGTCACCGGAAGTCGAACCACCCTCACGTCGTATCCGTGGCCGGAGGGCAACTGGAACGGCGTGCACGCGTACACGGCGCCCTCGAAGGGAACGCTCACGCGGTAGGCCTGCCCCTGACCCGTGGCCAGGTCCGTCCAGACGTGACGACCGCCGTCACGGGTCGTCGCGGACACGCGCACCCGGTCACCGCCTTGCGCCATCGTCCCGAGCAGGACCGTGGCGCCATCGATCGGGTGGCCGTCCACGTCGATGACCGTGACCCGCACCGTTCCCGCGGGCAGATCGTGCGCGGCCTGGGAGGTGGCGACCGGCGGTGCATCGAACGGATCGCGTTCGGGGCCCCTCGAAGGACCGACCGGCGCGACCGACGGGTGCCCCGGCGGCATCGCCTCGGCCCCCTGCGACGGGACTGCAGGGACGTCCTGGGCGACCGCCGTGCAGAGGAGCCACGGCGACGCGAGCATCGTCATCGACGCCGCGAGCGCGGACCATCGGAGGGCGCGATGCGGGGTCATTCCGATCCCTCCCCGGCGCCGGCGGGCGGTTCGTCGGCCAGTGCGGCGGTGCTCGACGCCGCGACCCTCGCCGCGACCAACGCCTCCGCTTCGGCCATCAAGGGCTTCACGTCACGATCGAGCCTGGAAAGCACGACCTTGGCGGCGTCCCGGTAAGCCCCGTCGAGTCGCTCGAAGTCGGCGCCGCTGATCTTGCCGACCTCACGCTCGTACTCGAGGTCCTTGATCGCCCTCAGCAGGGCGTTCTTCTCCTCCACGAGCGCGGCGTGGTCCGGCAGGTCGCGAGCGGTCTCGAGGGAGAGCGTGGGCCCGCCTCCCAGGGCGGAACGAAGACTGCTCCACAGGGCGGCGAGCGCAGCCACCAGCGACGCCCCGGCGAGGGCGAGAAACAGGACGGGCAACGGCACGGCTCAGGGCTCCTCGAAGCGACGAAGCTCGTCCTCGAGCTTCGCATCGTACTCCACGCTCGCCGGCCCCGACGGAGCGGTCGTCTCGCCGGGATTCCCGATGGAGGCACGCCCCGACCAGCGGCGCCCCAGCACGAAGAGTCCACCGAGACCCACGGCGATCGCGACCACCGGGACGGCCCAGAGCGCGCGGTCGAGGCCGCGGTCGCTCGGGATGGCGATCGCCGCCGCGCCGAACCTGGCCCGGTAATCCGCCTGGATCTGCACCACGCTGCGCCCCATGGCGAGGTCGTCCCGCAGCTCGGCGCGCATGTTCTCCGCCCAGCCGCAGCCACAAGTCGACAGCGGAAGCCGCTGGCAGTCGCCGCACTCGCAGAGCAGTCGCTCGAAGAGTTGACGCTCGACCGGGTCGCGGATCTCGACGGTGCCCGCATGCAGCGTGCTCGAGCTGTCGGACTGCGCGTGCGCCACGCCCGCTCCGAACGATGCGAGCACGAACACGAGGATGGCCCCGGTGGCCGCGGCCGCTCGGGAGGGGCCTCGAACGTCGGCGTCGCCGAGCAACTCGCGAAGCGACGGGAACGCCGCCACGCCCACGCCGAGCAGCATGATCAAGCCGCCGAACCAGATCCAGAAGACGAGCGGGCGAACGATGACCCGGAACGTGGCCCGCCCGGTGCGCTCGTCGACGGTACTCAGGATCACGTAGAGATCGTTGAGCGGCGTCGAGCGAATCGCGACCTCGGTCGTCGGCATGTCGGGATGCGTCCGATAGACGAACTTCGCCGGTCGGACGGTCGCGAGGGTCCGCTCTCCGTCGAGCACCGTCACGTCGGCGATCAGCATGCGCTTGTTCAGGTCCGCGTCGTCCCGCGACGACTCGTAGCGGAACGTGTACCCCGCGACCTCCATCGTCCCGCCCGGCTGCAAGGACGCCTCGCGCTCGACGTCGTACGCGGCGCCGGTGAACCCGAGGTACATGGCGACGATGCCCGTGTGCACGATGTAGCCGCCGTACCGACGACGGGCCCTGCCGACGAGCCCGAGCAACGCCACGAGGGGCCCCTCCTTCGTGCTCCGCATGCGGGCCGCAGTGCCCCGCCAGAACTCCTGGACCATCGCCGTCAACACGAACGCAGACAGCGTGGTGCTGCCCGACGGGCCCACCGCGTAGATGCCCGCGAGGACTCGGCCCGTCAGCGTCTCGTAGATGTCCTCGCTGTGCACGACGGGCGGAAAGCCGAACCTCGACCCCAGGGTGGCGTGCGTCACGGCCACCGCGACGGCGACCGCCGCGGGCCATCGGAACGCCTCGAGGAGGTTGCGACCGCTGGCCTTGCGCCAGGCGATCAGCGGACCGACGCCCATCAGGAAGAGGAGCATCAGCCCGAGCGGCACCATCCACCGGTTGTAGTAGCCGGGACCCACGGTCACGGTCTCGCTGCGGAGCCACTCACTCAACAGAGGGAACGTCGTGGCCACCAGGATGAACACCAGCATCCCGGTGAGGATCCAGTTGTTGAGCACGAACGCGAACTCACGCGAGAGCAACGACTCGATGCCCGGGGCCGGACGCCGTGCGACGGTCGGCTTCCGCCACGCCTCGACGAACTTGGCGTACAGCAGGAAGGGTAGGAGCAGCAACGCGCCGAGGCGCGGCCAGCCGTCGCGCACCACGTCGTCGCGGTCGATCGTCTTGCCCCGCAGTTCCGGAAGGCGAAACGACACGAGCGTGATCACGAACACCGCGAGCACGACCATGTACACGACGAAGTACTCGCCGATGTCGCTGCGCGCGAACGAATGAACACTCGCGATCAACCCCGAGCGCGTCAGGAACGTCCCGAAGATCGTGAACCAGAACGTCCCGAGCAGCAGAACGACGTTCCAGACCTTCAGCAGGCCGCGCCGCTCCTGGATCATCACCGAGTGCACGTACGCGGTCGCCAGCAGCCAGGGCATGAAGGCGGCGTTCTCGACCGGGTCCCACGCCCAGTAGCCGCCCCAGCCCAGCTCCTCGTAGCTCCAGAACATGCCCAGCAGGTTCCCGAGCGACAGGAACGCCCACGCGAGCAGGACCCATCGACGGGCCATCAGGATCCACTCGTCGCCGAGTCGCCCGGTCATGAGCGCCGCCACCGCGATGCCGAAGGGTACGCCCCACCCCGTCAGGCCCATGTAGAGGGCCGGCGGGTGGATCGCCATCCAGTAGTTCTGCAGCAGCGGGTTGAGCCCCTCCCCGTCCGGCGGGGTCGCGCCGTAGGTGACGGCAAACGGGTTCGCCGCGAACAGCATCAGCCCCGCGAAGAACCCGAGGATCGACGCCAGCGTCGCGTACACCCATGGCTGCAGTTCGAGCCAGCGCCGCTTGACCCACACGGTGAACGCGAAGGAGTACCCGCTCAGCAGGAACGCCCACCACAGCAGCGAGCCGTCCTGCCCGCCCCACAAGGCCGTCCACAAGTAGAGCGGCGACATGGAGCGGTCGCTGTAGCGCGCGACGTACCGGATCCTGAAGTCGTGCGCCTGGAACGCGTAGGCCAGCGCGAACACGGCGGTCGCGACGAACGCGACCGTTGCGAACATGCCGAACCGCGCCGCGGGCACCAGCTGCGGCCGACCGCGGGCGGCGGCCAGGGAGACGGCGAACGTATACGCCGAGCAGATCAGGATCGCGCAGAGGAGGATGTTGCCGAGAGAGGGTACGTCGACGGGCACGGGCGCAGCTTAGGGGCGGCACTTCCCCCCCGCAATCGGAGGACCGCGAGGCAAGACACACCGACGACCGATCGCGAACGCGCGCACGAACGGAAGGCGACATCATGCCCGTGAGACCGCCGCGGCCCTCCGGTCGACGGGCACGACGAAGCCCGACCCGCGCAAGCGGATCGGGCTTCGTTCGACACGCGGTCGTGGCTCAGTTCGTCTCTTCGAACTCCGCGTCGATCACGTCGTTGTCCTTCTTCTTCGACCCGCGGGGCCGCTCCGCCCCGCCCGACGGCCCGCCCTGAGCCTCGTCCGAAGGCGCGCCGCCCGCTGCGCCGGCCGCGCCATACGCCGCCTGGGCCAGCTCGCCCATCGCCTTCTCCAGCGCCGCCGTGCCGCTCTCGATGGCCGCGTGGTCCTCCTTCTCGACCGCGCTGCGGAGGCTCTTCACCTTGCTGTCGATGTCGGCGACCGTCTCGGCCGGGACCTTGTCCTTCACGTCGGCGAGCGAGCGCTCCACCGAGTAGCAGAGCTGGTCGGCCTTGTTCCGGGCCTCGATCTGCGTGCGCCGCTGCTGATCCTCGGCTTCGTGGGTCTTGGCGTCGTTCACCATCTTCTGGATCTCGGCGTCGCTGAGGCCGGAATTCGCCGTGATGGTGATCTTCTGGTCCTTGCCGGTCGCCTGATCCTTCGCGGTGACGCTCAGGATGCCGTTCGCGTCGATGTCGAACACCACCTCGATCTTCGGCACGCCCCGCGGCGCCGGCATGATCCCCTCGAGGTGGAAGCGTCCGAGCGGCCGGTTGTATCGAGCCTCGGCGCGCTCGCCCTGCAGCACGTGGATCTCGACCTTGCTCTGGCTGTCGTCGGCCGTGGAGAAGGTCTCGCCCTTGCGGGTCGGGATCGTCGTGTTTCGGGGAATCAGCACGGTCATCACGCCGCCCAGGGTCTCGACCCCGAGGCTGAGGGGCGTCACGTCGAGCAGGACCATGTCCTTGACCTCGCCGGAGAGCACACCCGCCTGCACGGCCGCGCCGATGGCGACGACCTCGTCGGGGTTGACGCCCTTGTGCGGGTCCTTGCCGAAGAACTTCTTCACCCGCTCTCCGACCATCGGGATGCGGGTGCTTCCGCCGACCAGCACGACCTCATTGATCTGGCTGGGGGTCTTGCCGGCATCCGCGAGCGCACGCTTGGTCGCCTCGAACGTGCGGTCGACGAGGTCTTCGATCATCGACTCGAGCTTCGCCCGCGTCAGCTTGAGGTTCAGGTGCTTGGGCCCGGACGCGTCGGCGGTCAGGAACGGCAGGTTGATCGTCGTCTCGAGGCGGCTCGAGAGCTCGATCTTCGCCTTCTCTGCGGCGTCCTTCAGGCGCTGCAGCACCATCTTGTCCCGCGAGACGTCGATCCCCGTATCCTTCTTGAACTCCGCGATGAGGTAGTCGATGACCCGTCCATCGACGTCGTCGCCACCGAGATGAGTATCACCGTTGGTGCTGATCACCTGCACGACGTTGTCGCCGACCTCGAGGATCGAAACATCGAAGGTGCCGCCGCCGAAGTCGTAGTCCGCGATGACTTCTTCGGACTTTCGGTCCAGGCCATAGGCGAGCGCCGCAGCCGTAGGCTCGTTCACGATACGCTTGACCTCGAGGCCAGCGATCTTGCCCGCATCCTTGGTCGCCTGACGCTGGCTGTCGTTGAAGTACGCCGGAACGGTGATGACGGCCTCGGTCACCGGTTCGCCGAGGTAGTTCTCCGCCGCGGTCTTGAGCTTTCGCAGCACGTGCGCGCTGACTTCCGGCGGGGTGACCTCCTTGCCCGCGATCTGGAAGCCCACGTCGCCGTTCGCGCGGCGAACGACCTTGTAGGGCACGCGCCGGGACTCTTCCGGGTTCTCGTCGAAGCGGCGGCCCATGAAGCGCTTGGCCGAATAGACCGTGCCTTCGGGGTTGGTGATCGACTGGCGCTTGGCGATCTGGCCGACCAGCACCTCGCCCTCATCGTCCCACGCGACGACCGAGGGCGTGATGCGATCGCCCTCTTCATTGACGATGACCTTGGGTTCCCGCTGTCCGGAGCCCG
>CAIKNO010000711.1 GCA_903828805.1 uncultured Sandaracinus sp.
GCAGCAGCAGGGTGCCGTGCAGCGCCGGGTCCGCGGCGACCTGCGTGGCGATGCACGTCAACACGCCGCGTCCGTGCCGGCCGACCGACTGCTGCACCATGTCCGCCGCGACGAGGCCCTGGCAGCCCCAGTCGGGAGGCGGCTCGGCGACCACCGAGGGGCCCGCGTTGCCAGGGTTGGCGGGGGGCGCCGCCGGAGCCACCGGAACCGGCGGGGGCGGTGCGATCACCGCGGCCGCGGTCGGCATGTTGGGGCCCTCGACGATCATCGGCGTCGGCGGCGGCACGGCACCGACCTGCGCGATCCGCTGACGCAGATCGAGGTAGCCGAACAGCGCGGCGGCGAGCGCGAGCGCCGAGAGCGCCCAGGGGCCGTGCGACGCCAGGCTCGGGGCGGGGGTCCCCGTGGCGCGTGCCTCGGAGGAGGGCGGAGTGACGTTGTCCGAACTCATGCGGGGGAACCTCGCCCGCTTGCCCTCCCACGTCAACGGGGCATCGAATCGACGGAGCGATGATTCCCCCTGCGGCCCGGACCGTGATCGGCCTCCCCTTCGGGACTCACAGCACCAGGGTCGTCTCGTGCTCCTCGTCGGGCACCGACGACGCGCCCCGCGCAGCCGCCTGCAGAAGCCGCCAGACGTGGCGCCCCAGCACGTCGATCTCGGTGGATGCGAACTGCTCGCCGCCGAACCGTCGGATGACCTCCGTCTGTCGTCGGAGGATCGTCGCGTCCTGCTCGAACACGCGGAGCGCGAGCGGCTTCACGAGCGGGGCGAGGAGCGGTCCGGGGATCCGCGATCGAAAGCTCACCACGGCGTGCAGCCTCGTGACGAAGTCCGAGACCGGCGTCGCGACGGTGTCCGCGAGGAAGTGGTTCTCGTCGCCGATGCGGTACTCCACCTGGGCTATCGAGGGCAGGATGAAGCGATCCCAGTGCTGCACGATGCCGCCCGAGGGAGAGAGAATCTTGGCCACGAGCCCCGTCGGGCGCGGCTCCCCGATGAACTCGGCCTCCACGCGGTCGGCCGTGCGCTTGATCCGGGCGGTGATCGGAATGCCGCGGCTCTCGCTCCGGAAGAGCCCGCGGTGCAGGAACGCGGTGTGCGGCACGTCGAGCGCGTTCTCGAGGGTCGAGAAGAGCGAGGCCTCGGCCTCGACGGTCGAGCAGACCGTCGTGTATCCCGGGGCGCCCATCTTCTCGAACCGGTGGGGCCTCGACGCGGGCATCGTGCCCGGCGCCGTGTGCACCCAGATCCAGCCGTCTTGCTCGAGCGTCGGAAAGCTCGGTGCCGTTCGCGCTTTGCTCGCTGCCGGACCGACCAGCGAGGGGACCGCGCGGCACTCCCCACGTCCATCGAAGCGCCAGCCGTGGTAGGGGCACTGGAGCGTTCCGTCGTCGCACACCGTGCCGCCCGAGAGCGGCACGTTCCGATGCGGACAGCGATCGAGCAAGGTGGCCGCCCGGCCGTCCGCGTCGCGAAAGAGCACGAGCGGAACGTCCTGGATGATGACCGCACGCGGGGCGGTGCCGAGCTCGTCGGCGGCGCACGCGATGAACCACGCGTCGTGGAGTTTCACGACCGAGCTCCGCCCTCGGGTCCGGAGCACCGAGAGGGGCCGGCGGCTGTCGTCGTCGGTCGTGTTCGAGTCTTCGATCCCCATCGCGCGGTGCACAGCCTGACACCGACGGCACCGGCCGACCATGCATACTCGCGGGGTGGAACTGCCGCTGCCGCGCCGTGCCCGTCCGCTCCTCTTCGACGCCTTGCCGGGGCTCGAGGCGAACACGCCGTGGCGTGTTCTCGTGCATGGCCCGACGGGCGTCGAGCGCATCGACCGGACCGTCTCCGGGCTCGAGGGCGTCGAGGCGTGGATGAAGCGCGACGACCTCGCGTCGCCGATCTACGGGGGCAACAAGGTCCGCCGCTACGAGTTCTTGCTCGCGTCGGCGGAGGCGCGCGGGTGCCGTCGACTGGTGACGGCCGGGGGCGTGGCCTCGACCCAGGCGATGGCGACCGCGCTCTTCGGCCGCGCGCTCGGGTTCGCGGTGCGCATGGTGCTCTTCGATCAGCCGATCACCCGCTTCGCCAAGCAAGCGCTGCTGATCGACGCCGACGCGGGGGCGGAGCTCATCGCGGGCGGCAACCACCTCACCACCGCCTTGCGGATGGTGTCGGCCCTCGTCCGAGATCGGAAGGATGGAAATTTCCTGATCCTGCCGGGGGCTGCGAATCCAGTCGCGAACCTCGGGTACGTGGACGCGATGCTCGAGCTCGCGCAACAGGTCGAGGCCGGGCTGCTGCCGCGGCCGGACCTGATCGTGTTGCCGACCGGCAGTTCGGGCACGCTCGCGGCGCTCTCGCTCGGCGCGGCGTGGCTCGGCTGGGACACCGAGGTCGTCGGGGTGCGCATCACGCCGTGGATCGCGACCAACCGCCTGACGATCGGGCAGATCGTTCGTGCCACCGACCGCCATCTGCACGCCCGTGACCCCGCGCGGTGGCGACCGCAGGCGGGCCGCGTGCGGTGGTCGCTCGAGCCTCGTGCGCTGGGTCCCGGCTACGGCCATCCGACCGCCGAGGCGCGCGCCGCGATCGAGGAGGTCCGCGCGCTCACCGGCGCGCCCGGCGAGGTGACGTACAGCGCCAAGGCCCTCGTGGGCCTGCGGCTCGTCGCGGCCGAACCCAGGCATCGCGGCAAGACGATCCTGCTGTGGAACACTCTCTCGACGATGCGTCCCGAGCCGGGGCCCACGGCGCGCTCGAAGGTCCCCCCTTTGCTCCAGTGGGTGCTCGACGCGCCCGAGGTCGCATGACGCGCGCGCTAGATCGCAGCCCGCAGCGAACGCGTGCCGATCAGCGCGTCGGCTTGCCACGCCCGGACCGTCACGAGCCGCTCTCCGCGCGGCGGCGCGGGCGACGCGAGCACGAACCGATCGCGGCC
>CAIKNO010000712.1 GCA_903828805.1 uncultured Sandaracinus sp.
GACGGGGATCGGGGAGCGCCTCAACGAGATGACCTCGCCGCTGTACGGTGCGGACGACCACCTCGACAAGCCGTTCGATTTCGACGAGCTCGAGCATCGCGTCACCGCGTTGCTCGCCTCGAAGCGCTCCCGCTGAGCGGCCCCGCCGGAGCGGACGGCGATACCCGAACGGAGGGTGCCTCCGACCGGGCTCACGCTCCCCTCGCGCCGACGGCTCGGGTTCACTCGTCTTCGTCGATGACCCGCCGTCGGGCCAACGCGTCGACACGCGCGCGCGCCCGGGCGTATGAGGCGCTCTGCGACGAGACCATCGGCAACACGGACTGATACATCGACCGGGCCCGCACCGGGTCCCCCGACTCCGCGGCCTGGGCTTGATCCAGCAGTTCTCGGGCCCGCTGCTCGCATTGGCGCGCGAGCGAGGCGGCGCGAGGCGCCGAGCCGTCGATCCGAAGCGCCTGCTGGACCCGATGGCAAGCCTCCTGAGGCCGCGTCTCGATCGCCCCCTGCGCGGCATCGAGATAGGCCCCCAGCAGCTCGGGTCGAAGGCGCTCCCCGAACGCCCCTCCGGACACGATCTGCCCATCGAGCGCGACCGCCCGCTCCAGCGCCGCGAGCCGTTGCGACGAGCCCCGCGCTGCCGACGACGCGCTGCGGTACTGCACCGCGAACGCGTCGATCTGTCCGGACAGCGCGGTCTCGCCCGCCGCCCGCGCAGCCCCGGCCGCCACCGAGAAGTTCGCCGCGCGGTACGGCCCGAGCACGGCCTCGAGCCCGGCCGAGGGACGCCCGAACCGGCTGCTCGTCCGGCTTCCACGTGGCCCCCGCGCCTCACCCGGCGACGGCGCCGAACGTCGGGGCCGCGTGCCGGGGGCCACCGGCCGCCCGGCGGCGCCTGAACCCGCGGAAGGAACCCCGCCGCCCACCGCCCCCGCCTCGACCACCGCTCCTGAGGCCGGCAGGGGCGGCAACGTGCCCACCGGCACCGCGTCCTGCGGAGGAGCCGACCCGACGCCCAGGGGACCCGCGGTGCCGACCGCCGGGCGCGCCGCCGCAGGCGGCTGCAGCTCCGACACGACCGTCGTCTCTTCCGGCCAGAGCACGACGCCCATCACCAGTCCACCCAGCAACGCCGCCACGAGGGCGACGCCGAGCGCCGCCGCGACCAGCACCCGTCGGTCGAGCACCACGGATCCGGTGCGCTCCGAGGCATCGGGCCACGCCGGCTGGACCTCACTTCGGTCTCCCTCGGCGGGCAGGGACCACGGCGTCTCGGCGGACGGGCCCAGGACCTGATGGACCGAACGCAGCGGGTGCGGCTGCTGCGTCTCGTCGGTCATCGAGTCCGGACCGGGGGCGATCGGCGCGGGGTCGACGGCCGCGAGCTGCGACCCCGGAACACGGACCACCAGCACGCTCTCCCCGAGCTCGATGCGGTCGCCGTCCTCGAGCAGCACGGACCGCACGCGATGCCCGTTGACGGACGTCCCGTTCCCGCTCCCGAGGTCGTGGAGGGTCAGCGTCGATCCCTCGCGGTCGACCCGGACGTGTCGCCGCGACACCGAGACATCCGACAGGATGACCTCGTTGTCGATGCCTCGGCCGATGGTCGTCTCGCCCTCCTGCAGGACGAAGTCGCGCCCGCGGTCCCGCCCGTGCTCGACCACCAGCAGCGGGAACGCCGGGCCGTCGTCGATGAGCGCCGACCCCTCCCCCGAAAGGAGCTCCCGGCCATCCACCTCCGTCATCTCCGGCGGAAGCTCGTCTTGCTCGAACTCGTCGAAGGCCTCCGCGGCGGCGGCCGCGGGAGGAAGATCGAGGGCGTCCCCGATGTCGTCGCTGGACGGCGCGCGGATGGGGTTTCGCATCGGCGGCACGTCCCGCGTCGCGCGGTCGCCCGACCCTCCGCGGCGGGTTCGGAGCCCCGTCAGGTCGACCTCGCCCGAACCTCCCTCCGCGGCTTCCAGACCGTGGGGACCCACGACGTAGGGGCCGGCGTCCAGCGGCGAGGAGGACAACGCCCCGTCGTCCGACGCGTCGTCCAGCGTGCCGGCGCCGTCCACGGAGCGCCCGGGCGAGAACGGACGCGCGAACGGGGTCTCGTCGTCGAACGCGACCGACGACGGGCCGCGTGCTGGGGCATGCCCCGGACGCCCGCTGCCCGCGGGGTCGTGGCCGGCGAGATCAGGCACGGAGGGGCGGACGGAAGGGCCCGGGTCGCGCGACGTGCGAACGTCATCCGAACCCATCCCCGGACCGCGCACGGGACCACTCATCGACGCGGTCGGGACTCTACCACGGCGCCGCGTGTCGCCGCGTCAACTGCGGTAGTTCGCGTTCACCGCGACGTAGTCCGGCCCGAAATCGCACGTCAGGTAATGGGCACGACCGCGCCCTTCGCCGAGGCGGACCTGCACGGTGTACTCGGGTCCGGCGAGGATGAGCGCCGCCCTCGCCTCGGCCTCCTTGCCGACGGGCATGCCGTGGCGGACGATGACCTCGTCTCCGATGCGGATCTCGGCCAGGTCCGGCTGGAACGCGACCCCCGCCCGCCCGGCCGCCGCCAGGATCCGCCCCCAGTTCGCGTCCTTGCCGTGCAGGGCGGTCTTGACCAGAGGCGAGGTCGCGATCGTCCGGGCGATCGTCCGCGCGGCCCGGTCGGTGCGCAGCCCGGACACTTCGATCCGCGCGACGTGCCGGGCCCCTTCCCCGTCCCTCACGATGCTCTTGCCGAGCGCGTCGAGGACGTCGGTCATCGCGGCCAGCACCGCCTTGGCGTCCTTCGAGCCCGCCCGGACCGAGCCCGCGTGACCCGACGCCATCGCGAGGATGGTGTCGTTGGTGCTGGTGTCACCGTCGACGCTGATCGCGTTGAAGGTCGCGTCCACGGCCTGCTTCAGCAGCGTTCGGAGCAGCGAGGGGCTCAGGCCGGCATCCGTCACCAGGAACCCGAGGGTCGTCGCCATGTCGGGGTGGATCATCCCCGCGCCTTTGGCCAGCCCGAGCACGGTCACGACCGCGCCCGTGCCGAGCGTGATCCGGAGGCTCGCGACCTTTCGCCACTGGTCGGTCGTCATGATCGACTGGGCGAAATCGGCCGCTCCGTCGGCCGCCAGCGAGGCGACGGCCCGGTCGGCCGCATCGACGATCCGCGAGGCCGGCAGCAGCGCGCCGATGACGCCGGTGGAGGCCGGGATCACCTCCGACGCGTCGACCCCGAGGGCGCGGGCGATGGCGGCCGTGCTCTCCTTGGCCGCCTCCATCCCCGGGGCGCCCGTGCACGCGTTGGCGTTGCCGCTGTTCACCAGCACGGCGCGCGCGCGGCCGGGCTTCACCCGGCGCTGCGCGAGCTTCACCGGCGCGGCCTTCACGCGGTTGCGCGTGAAGACGCCGGCGACCGCGCACGTGCGATCGGCGACGATCAGGCCGAGGTCGGGCTTGCCGTTGGACTTGATGCCCGCCGAGAGCCCCGCGAAGCGGAAACCGGGGACGGCGACGGGAAGTTCGGAGAGGTCGGCGTTCATGGCGGCGCGCAGCCTACCAAATCCGCGGCCCATCGGGGACGACAGACGGAGCATCGTCGTTGCCCCAGGGGGGAAGCATGCTACCCCCCTCACCCCCCTTTCTGCGTGCCTCCAGCCTCTACCAGGCGCCGCGGGCCACGTGTCGTCGGGTCGGCCAGGTGATCGAGATGAGCACGGACATGACCCCCGCAGAAGCGACCGGACCCGAGACCGATGCCGAGAAGGCGCGCATCGTCGGCGAGGAGGAACGCGTCATCGGCCGCGTGCTCCGACACCTCGCGGCCCGCAAGGTGCGCGTCTCGTCGGACGGGATCGACTACGACTCGCAACTGATCTCGCTCCGCAACCAGATCAACGAAGCGCGCCTCGAGGACGTGCCCCCGCTGATCGAGGAGATGGAACGCCTGAGCGAGGTCGCCTCGCGCCGCGCCAAGGTCACCGAGGGCGCCGTGGATCCGGACTCGCCATACTTCGGGCGCTTGGTGCTCGAGGAGGGCGACCGGCAGCGCGAAGTGCTGATCGGCCGCAGCACCTACCTCGATCCCCGCACCGGGATCCGGATCGTCGACTGGCGCGACGCGCCCGTCAGCCGGATCTACTACCGGTACGAGGAGGGCGACCTCTATGACGAGACGTTCGGCGGACGTGAGGTGCACGGCGAGGTCGTGACCCGACGTTCGCTCGCGATCGCGGGCTCGCAGCTCCGACGCATCGGGTCCCCGCAGGGCGTCTTCGTGCGCGCGATGGACACCACGTGGCGCCGCGCCGGCGACAGCGCGTCCAGGCTTCGCGGCGGCCAGGGCGCGGCGATGCGTCCGGAGGGCCACCACAGCCCCGCCGACGGCGCGGACCTCCCCGCCCGCGGCAAGCTCGGGATGGGCCTCGAGGGCCGGGAGGACCGCTTCCTCCCCGAGATCACGGCGCTGATCGACCCTCGTCAGTTCGAGCTCATCACCAAGAGCGATGCCGGGCTGGTGGTCATTCAGGGCGGGGCCGGCAGCGGCAAGACGACCATCGGGCTTCACCGGCTGGCCTACCTGACCTTCCAGGATCCCAAGCGATTCCGGCCCGACCGGATGCTCGTGATGGTCTTCAACGACGCGCTGGTCCGGTACATCTCGCGCGTCCTTCCCTCCCTCGGCGCCGCGGGCACGCCCGTCACGACGTTCGAACGGTGGGCGGCCAAGCAGCGCATCGGGCATCTGCGCGGCCTTCCGGAGACGTATCACGACGACACCCCCCAGGCGGTGACCCGCGTCAAGAAGCACCCCGTGATGCTCCGCCTGATCGACGGCGTGGTCGCGCGCGCGGCGTCGAAGGTCGAAGGGTGGCTCGAGCAGGCCCTCGTCGGCCTCGAGGGCGGCGACGAGGTGCTCGCGTTCTTCCGTGATCACGAGCGATTCCCGCTCGCGCTGAGGCTCGGCCGGCTCACGGCGTGGCTGGCGCCGGAGGGCGCTCCGGAGGCGGGCGAGGAGCGCGAAGGCGCCCCCCTCGTGCGACCGGCCCCTCGATCGGTCGCCATCCGGCACGCGGTGGAGCGGACGGTCCAACGGGCACGCCGGGACCTCCTCGACGTGACGGCCGCGTGGGCCGAGATGCTGACCGACGGGGCGACGATGCGGGCCGCGTTCGACGAACACGCCCAGGGCAGCGTCGACGCGGACGACCTGCGCACCGCGCTCGCGTGGTGCATCGAGCGGTGCGGTGACGTGCTCGCCGAGCTGGAGCGTCGTCGCGACGACAAGGCCGAGCGGAGCGGCACCGCCGCCGAGCAGCGCGAGGCACGGGAGCGCAAGAAGGAACAGGCCGACGAGGACGCCTCCGAGCGCGTCATCGAGGACGACGCCCCCAAGGCCCGCATGGTCTCGCGCCGCGGCGACGACGACGACCAGGACGGAGACGGCGACGACGACCGCTCGGTCGGGATCGACGGCGAAGCCGAGCAGACCGCGGCCCACCTCGATCGTGAGGACAACGCCCTGCTGCTCCGGCTCACGCAGGCCCTCCGAGGGCCGCTCGTGAAGGGGCAGGTCGGCACCGCGAAGGAGCGCCTCCGCTTCGAGCACGTGCTGATCGACGAGGCGCAGGACCTCTCGCCGGTCGAGCTCGCGGTCGTCATGGGCTGCACGACCCGCCAGCGCAGCGTGACCATGGCGGGCGACGTCGCGCAGCGCCTGCACATGGACAACGGGTTCCGGGGCTGGCAGCAACTCCTCGCCGACATCCAGCCCCGCAGGAAGGGCGCCGGCCTCGATCTGCTGGCCGTCGAACCCCTGAAGGTCCAGTACCGCTCGACCCACCCGATCATCGAGTTCGCCCAGGACGTGCTCGGCCCCTTGGCCGATCCGGAGAGCGGCCACGCCATCCGCAGCGGCGCTCCGGTCGAGCTCTTCCGCTTCACCCACAGCGGCGAGGCGGTCGCGTTCCTCGGCGAGGCGCTGCGGGAGCTCATGCAGTCCGAGCCGCGGGCCTCCATCGCGCTCGTCGCGCGCTACGCCGAGCAAGCCGACCTCTACTACAAGGGCCTGGTCAACGCCGAGGTGCCGCACCTTCGGCGCATCGCCGAGCAGGACTTCCCGTTCAAGCCCGGCATCGACGTGACCGACGTCCGGCAGGTGAAGGGCCTCGAGTTCGACTACGTCGTCCTGCTGGAGGTCGGCCGCGCGTCGTACCCGACGACCGACGAGTCGCGTCACCTCCTGCACATCGCCGCCACCCGCGCCGCGCACCAGCTCTGGGTGACGTCGACGGGCGAGCCCTCCACGCTCCTTCCGCAGAGCCTGCGGGACCGCGCTTACTGAAACGCTTCTCGAAGAGCGCGCCATGGTCCCGGAGCCGACGCCCGCCGAGCCGCTCGATCGGGACCTCCGAGAAGCGGTGTTCTCCATGCTCGATCCCCGATGGATCGTGCACGAGGACGCCGACCTCATCGCCATCGACAAGCCGCCCTTCGTCCCGACGCAGGAGGCGCGCGAAGGCGATGCGGACGACCTGCCCGCCCGCGTCCGCGGCTTCCTGGCGCGGCGAGATGGAAGCCGCGCGCCCTACGTCGGGGTGCACCAGCGGCTCGACCGGGACACCTCGGGCGTCGTGCTCTACACGAAGCGTCCCGAGGCCAACGCCCGGCTCGCCGCGCAGATGGAAGCGCGCGCGGTCGAGAAGGTCTACGTCGCGGTCGTCGACACGTGGCGAGGCGGCCGCACGACGCTTCGCCATCGGCTCGCGCCCGGCTCCGATGGAACGATGCGCGTCGGCGCCCAGGGCAAGCCCGCCGTGACGCATGTCCGGCCGCTGGCCCGGAGCGGGCGGCACACCCTGCTCGAGCTGCGGATCGAGACCGGGCGCACGCACCAGATCCGGGCCCAGCTGGCCCATACCGGTGCGCCCGTGTGCGGGGACGTGCTCTACGGCGGAAGCCCAGCTCCCCGGCTCTTCCTGCATGCCCTGTCCTTGACCCTCGACCATCCCGTCGACGGCCGCCGCCTCGCGTGCACGGCGCCCGTGCCCGCGGCGTTCGACGCGTGGATGAAGGGCCGCCGAGAGCCCCTCGCGCAGTCCCTCGCCGCGGCCGTGCAGCGTCGCTTCGCCCTCGGATGCGCGGGCCTGCGCCCCGCGCAGGACGCCACCACTGCGTTCCGACTCGTTCACGGCGAGGCCGATGGGTGGCCGGGCGCCGCCGTGGACCTCTACGCCGACTGGGCGGTCCTGCACCTCTACGACGACGCCCCCGGCCTCGAGGAGGAGGCGGCCGATGCGCTCGTGGCCTGCGGTCTGACGGGCGTGTACGTCAAGCGGCGCCCGCGGCAGGCGAACGTCGTCACCGAGCACGCGGCGCTCGCACCCGCCGAGCCCATACGCGGTCGACCCGCGCCGACGAGCCTGCTCGTCCGCGAGCACGGGCTGCCGTTCGCCGTGCGCCTCGGCGACGGGCTGTCCACCGGACTCTTTCTCGACCAGCGCGACAACCGACGCCGGGTCCGGCAGCGGTCCGGGGGCGCGTCCGTCCTGAACCTGTTCTCGTACACCTGCGGCTTCACGGTGGCGGCCGTGGCGGGCGGCGCCGCCCGCACGGTGAGCGTCGATGCGAGCGGGGCCGCGCTCGACCGCGGGAGGCTCAATCTCGACGGCCTCGGCGCCGGGACGACCGAGGCACACCGCTTCGTGCGCGCCGACGCGTTCGAATGGCTGGCGCGGGCCGGGCGCCGCGGAGAGACGTTCGACGTGGTCTGCTGCGACCCGCCGACGTACGCGACCGGCAGCCAGGGACGCTGGACCTCGGGCGCGGCGTGGGCCTCGCTGACGGCGATGTGCGTCAAGGTCCTCGCGCCGGGCGGGACGCTGCTGGTCACGAGCAACGACCGACGCATGACGCGCGCGGCCTTTCGCGCGTTCGTGCGCCGCGGCGCGGCCGACGCCGGACGGGCGTGGACCTCGCTCAAGGATCTGCCGATGCCCCCGGATTTCCCGTCTCTCTCGGGTCAGGAGCCGCACACCAAGGGCTTGCTCGGCTGCGCCCCCTGAGCGGACGCGGTCGACTCAGCCCGGCGGCAGCATGCCGTGCGCCCGGAACCAGGAGACGGCATCGCGCAGCGTCTCCTCGAGCGGCCGGTAGGCCGCGCCGAGCGCGTCCACGGACTTCGCGTTCGAGTAATACGAAGGCCGCAGGCTGTACTCGAAGAAGACCCGCGAGAGCATCGGAGGCCGACCGGTCCGCGCCGCCCGCGCCTCCATCGCGAGGGCGGCCGCCCGCGCGACCGCGACCGGCAGCTTCACGAGGGGTCGGCGCCGCCCGAGCGCGTCGGAGATCGCCCGCACCAGCGCCTCGTTCGTCAGGTTGTGGGCCGTCGCGATGGTCCGTTCGCCCTTGGCGCCGTGCCGCGCGGCAAGCACGTGCACCCGGGCCGCGTCCCGCACGTCCACGTAGCTCGCGCCGCCCTCGAACACGAGCGAAGGACCGGGCAGCGAGGCCGTCGTCAGGATCAGCGCCCCGCTCGGCGTCGGACGAAGATCGCCGGGCCCCAGGACGATCCCGGGACACACGACGTGAACGTCCAGGTCCCACGGCGCGAAGGACTCCGCGAGCTCCCGGCTCAGGAACTTCGAGCGCGAGTAGGGAAAATCGAGGTCCCAGCACTCGTAGGGCGTCGCCTCGGTGCCGAGCTCACCCGGTCGCGGGCGCCCGAGAGACACGATGCTGGCCGTCACGACCACGCGCTCCACGCCGGCGTCCCGGGCCGCTTGCAGGACGTGGAAGGTCCCGCGAAGGTTGACGTCGTACATCTCGGTCGGGTCGGGTGCCCAGTCGGAGTAGATGGCCGCGGCGTGGAACACGGTGTCCCGGCCGGCCATCGCGCGGCGGACGTCGGGCACCTTCCGGATGTCCCCTTCGACGATCTCGCACCGGACGCCCGCGAGGTTGTCGCGACGCTCGCCGGGCAGCGCGAGGACCCGCACCTCGACGCCCTCGTCGAGGAGCTGTCGGACGATCCAGCTGCCGAGAAATCCGCATCCGCCGGTGACGAGCGCCGCCTTCATCGGGCGGATTGTAACCGCCGCGCGGCCGCGTCCACGATCCCCTCCTCTGGTATCGTCGGGGCCACGATGCGTCGCTTCCGAACCTGGGCCGGCACCCACACCTCGCGGCCCCGTGCGTGGTGCAGCCCGGCCTCCGAGACGGAGGTCGAAGCACACCTGGCGTGGGCCGTGCGCCACGGACGCCGCGTGCGGCCGGTAGGGTCTGGTCATTCGTGGTCCGACGTCGCAGTCCCGGACGACGTCGCCCTCGACCTGACACGGATGCGCCAGGTGCTGGACCTCGACGTCGGGGCACGGCGCATCCGGGTGCAGGCGGGGATCCGCCTCGAGGAGCTCAGCGAAGCGCTCGACCACGCCGGCCTCGCGATGCCCATCCTGGGCTCCATCGGCAAGCAGTCGCTCGCAGGGGCCATCTCCACCGGCACGCATGGCTCGAGCCTGCGCCACGGCAACCTCGCGGCCCTGATCGACTCGATTCGGCTCGCCACGCCGCGTGGGGAGGTGCTCGCGCTCGACGCGTCGCACCCCTGGCTGCCCGCCGCCCGCGTCGGGCTGGGGGCGCTCGGTGTGGTCACCGAGGCGACCGTCCGGGTGGTGCCTGCGTTTCAGTTGCAGGAGTCGGTGACCTTCGTCCCGATCACCGAGGTCGAGGCCTCGCTCGAGTCGCTCGCCGCCGGCGACGAATTCGTGAAGGTCTGGTGGTTCCCGACCGCGCCCGAGGCGATGGTGTTCCGGCTCACGAGGACGGATCGGGCGCCGGTCGAGAGGCCCCTCGCCCGGTGGTTCGACGAGCAGATCACCAACCGGATCGTGTTCGAAGGCGTGCTGCGCCTCGCGGGCCGCGTCCCTTCGATGACCGCCTGGATCAACCGCGCCATCGTCCGCTCCTACTTCGGCGCGTCATCGCCGCCGGCCCGCAGCTTTCGAGCTTTCCATCTCGCGATGCCGCCGCTGCACCGCGAGACGGAGCTCGCGGTCCCGATCGGGCGCGCCGCGGCCCTGCTCGCGGACGTCCGGACCGCGATCGCGACCCACGGCTGGAGGATCAACTTCCCGGTCGAGATCCGCTTCGTGGCGCAGGACGACGCGTGGATGAGCCCCGCGCACGGACATCCCACGTGCCAGATCGGCTTCTACCAAGCGCAGAGCGCGGACCTCGCGCCCTACTTCGCCGCGGTCGCCGCCATCGGCCGCGAACACGGCGGCCGGCCCCACTGGGGCAAGGAGTTCGACCTCGACGCGTCGGCCCTGCGCACCCTCTACCCGCGCTTCGACGACTTCGTCGCCCTCCGGAGGGAACTCGACCCGTCGGGGACGTTGCGAAGCCCCGCCCTCGACCGCATCTTCGGCAGCGACGCCGCGGGGTGAGCGCCTCCTCCCGCGCGCGCCCCCGAGGGCGGATGCAACGACCGGACGCACAGGAGCGCGGGG
Source organism: uncultured Sandaracinus sp. (assembly GCA_903828805.1). Taxonomy (GTDB): domain Bacteria; phylum Myxococcota_A; class Polyangia; order Polyangiales; family Sandaracinaceae; genus Sandaracinus. The sequence goes on from CAIKNO010000712.1 coordinate 10,491, forward strand.
TCCCGCAAGGGTCCGAGATCCATCCTCCGACGTCGAGCCCGCCGCTGGCGTGGCGGGCGCTGCAAGCCGAACTTCGCCACGCCCGCCTGCCGCTCGCGGCGGTCGATCTCGACGCGTTCGATCGCAACGCCGCGCGCGTGGTGTCCGCGGTTCGGGGCACGCGGTGCCGGGTCCGGATCGCGTCGAAGTCGCTGCGGCATCGAGGGCTCCTGCGTCGGGCCCTGACGTGCGGCGGGGACACGTTCGCGGGCGTCCTCTGCTACTCCGCCGACGAGGCGGCGTGGCTCTCGGAGGGCGGATTCGACGACCTGCTGGTCGCCTACCCCACCGTGCAGGCCCGCGCGCTCGACGCGGTCGCGAAGGCCGTCGCCCGGGGCGCGACCGTCCGCTGCGTCGTGGACTCTCCGGACCACGTGGCCGCGCTGTCCGAGGCCGGCGCGCGACACGGGGTGGTCCTCGAGGCGGTGCTCGACCTCGACGTCGCCTTTCGCCCTCTGGGGCCCCTGCTCCACGTCGGCGTGCGCCGGAGCCCGCTGCGGACGGCCGCGCAGGTGCGCGCGCTGGTGCGGGCGAGCCGCGCGTGGTCCGGGGTCCGCATCGTCGGGCTGATGGCCTACGAGGCCCACGTGGCCGGTGTCGAGGATCGTTCGCGGGGCGCGTCGGCGGTGCAGGTCGCGATGGTCCGCGCCATGAAGAGGGTCGCCATCCCGGCGGTGCACGCGATGCGGGCCGCGGCGCTCGCCGCGCTGGAGGCCGAGGGCATCGAGGTCGCGCTCGTGAACGGCGGAGGCACGGGGAGCCTGAGCTCCACCCTCCACGATCCCTCCGTGACCGAGATCTCCGTCGGCTCCGCGTTCCTCTGCCCGCACCTCTTCGACGGTCACGACGGCCCCGCGTTCGAGCCCGCGGCGTTCTTCGCGCTCGAGGTGTCGCGCAAGCCCGACGCGCGACACGTCACCTGCGCCGGGGGCGGCTACGTCGCGTCCGGCGCGCCCGGCCCCGACCGGCTCCCCCTTCCGTGGTGGCCCGAGGGCCTCTCGTGGGTGCCGCTCGAGGGCGCCGGCGAGGTGCAGTCGCCCTTGCGGATCGCGCGCGGTCGGCGGCCCCCCGACGTGGGCGACGCCATCCTCTTCCGTCACGCGAAGGCCGGCGAGCTCGCCGAGCGCTTCGATGCGTACGCGGAGCTGTCTGCAGGCGCGCCCCCCGTGCTCTCGCCCACCTACCGCGGCGAGCAGCAATGTTTTCTCTAGCTTTGCGGAGTCCGCGGGGAGTTCTGGTACGCCCGCAGCACGGGTCAGACCAGCGCGAACACCGCGGCGGTCCAGGCCGCGAGGGTCAGCGGGCAGAGGACGGTGCTCGCGACGATGACGGCGGCGATGCGCCCGGTGTCCTCTCCTTGCTCGTGCGCGATCGAGAACGTGGTGATCGCCGCGGGCATCGCCGCGAGCAGCACGAGCACCTTCGCCTCCGTCGCGTCGAGCATGCCGAGGCGAAGAGCCGCGAGCGCGAGCGCGAGCGTCCACGCGGGCATCGCCACCAGCCGCACCAGCACGTGGACGACCACGTGGCGATCGAGCCGCACGGCGCTCCGGTGGGACCACACGTGCAAGCCGAGCAAGATCATCGACAGGGGCGAGGCCATCTGACCCAGGGGCCCGATCCACGCCCGCAGCGGCACCACGAGCGCGTCGGGCGCGAGCCGCAGCGCGAGCCCGACGACCGGTGACCAGAGGAGCGGCTGGCGCACGAGCCGCGCCATCACCCCGCGCGTCGACCCCGCGCGGCCCCACCGGGCGAGCAAGAGGGGACCCAACGTCATGGAGCAAGCGACGTGCGCAGCGACGGCCACCGCGACGACCGACACGCGCTCCGTGCCGAGCACCGACGTCAGGTACGGGAAGCCGAGATAGGCGGTGTTTCCGAACGCCACCACCAGGGCGAGCGTCCCGCGGGCGTTCGGCGCGCGCTGGGTCCCGAGGCGCACCGCGATCATCGCCAACGCCACCGACAGCGGGACGAGCGCCACGTAGGCCGGATGGCGCACGAGCGCGGCCCGCGGGTCCGCCAGTCCCACCACGACGAGCGCGGGAAAGGCGACGTGCAGCGTGAGGCGATGCAGCACGTCGCACGCGTCGTCGGGGCGCGGGAAGAACCGCCGGGCCCCCGCGAGCAGGCCGAGCACGAACGGAAGCGCGAGCGCGGCGAGCGAGAGAGCGACCGACACGGGGAGCGCGCAGGCCGGCCGGTCAGGCCGGATCGTCGCCTTCGCTGCGAGACACCAAGTGCCGCACATCGTCGCCCGACACCATGAAGACGACCATCTCCGCGATGTTGGTGGCGTGGTCCGCGATGCGCTCGAGGTACTTCGCGCACGACGCCACCCGCATGCCGTCCTCGATGCGATCGGGGTTCTCGCGCATGAACGCGACAGCCGCCCGCAGCAGGGCACCGTACATGGCGTCGACGGTGTCGTCGGCCTGGAGCACCTCGCGGGCCATCGCCTCGTCCTCCTCGACGAAGCTGTCGAGGGCGGTCCGGACCATCCGCGCGGAGGCGTCGGCCATCTTCAGGATCTGCGGCTGCAGATGCGTCAGCGGCGCCTGCGTCGCGAGCTCCACGGTGCGCTCGGCCATGTTCACGGCCTCGTCGCCGATCCGCTCGAGATCGGTCACGACCTTGAGGGCCGTCACGAGGAAGCGCAGGTCACGACCGACCGGCTGGCGCAGCGCGAGGATGCTGACGGTCATCTGATCGATGGCCATCTCCTCGCTGTTGAGCTTCCGATCGCTGTCCTCGACCCGATGCGCGAGCTCCGTGTCGAGCTGCTCGAGCGCGCGGCTGGCCATCTGGATGAGGCTCTCGCAGCGTCCCCCCATCGCGAGGAGGCGGGCCTTGAGCCCGCGAAGCTCTTGCTCGTAGGCGCGGCTGGTGTGACTTCCCACGGTCCGACACTACGTGAGTTCGGCGCGGCCGGACCAACTTCAAGAGACGAATCGCAAGAGCCTTCAACCCGCGTCGAGGCCCTGACCACCGTCCGCGGGTGCCGACGCGTCGAGGCCCTGACCGCCGTCCGCGGGCGCCGACGCGTCGAGGCCCTGACCGCCGTCCGCGGGCGCCGAACCGTCGACGCACTCGGCGTGCGGCGGGTCCTCCGCGCAACGGTCGAAGCGGACCCTCAAGCAACCGGGCCAGATCGCCATGCCCCCAGCCACGAGCACGAGCCAGGCACGCTTCACGGCGCCCCCTCGAAGACCCAGCGCCCCCATCAGAACGTCCCCCGTGCGCCGAGGCTGCCACCGGCGGGGCCGAGCACGACGTCGATCCTCGGCTGCGTCGGGAGCGCGGCGGCGCCGGTCACCAGCCAGACCACCGCCCCCACGACCGAGAGCCCGCCGGCGACGGCCAGCGTGACCCCGGCCGGCGCGTTGGGGCCATCCCCCCGGAGACACGTCCCGGACGGTCCGCGCACCTCGCAGACCTCGCCGAGGAGGGCGTACGCGCCGAGGCCGACGCCCGCGAGTCCGCAGGCGCCGAGCATCGTCGGAGCCACCACGTCCTGCCCCTGGGGCACACGCGGCGGCGCGTCGGGGCTGGGGGCCACCTCCTCGTCGGGCCCCGGCGCACTCTGCTCCGCGGCGGGTCGGACCCTGGTGTCAGGCGCCGATGGGCCGAGCAACACGAGCGCCTCGGTCTGTTGCCTTCGCGCGGCCCTCACGGCCTCGGCGGCGGCCGCGCCGGTCCCTTCCGACCCGACGGCGACCGTCGCGGTGAAGTTCCTCGCCCCCGCGACGAGGGACACCGTGACCTCTCCGGCCGAGGTCCCCTCGGCGCCGCGCCAGACCGCGACCGCCACGAGCAGCCGCGCCTCGAGCTCGAAGGCCAGCGCACGCGCCTCGTCGAGGGACGAGAGGGCCCGCAGACGGGCAGGTGCGATCCGCACGGCGAGGTCGGCTTCGGGCAGCACGTCCACGCCGTCCCCGCCGAGCACCTCGGCGGCCGCGCGGCGCGCGTCCATCGCCGCCTCGGCGGGCGCATCGCCCCCGACGGACAGGACCACGGCGTCGGCCGCCCGCGCCGGAGACGCCGCGAGCCACGAGCCGAGCAAGAGCCACGGCAGCGCGGAGCCTGGACCTGGCCGCACGGGCCTCGACGAGGGCACGGGCGGAGGCTCGCACGGCGTGCCGCGCGCGTCCACGGCTTGAGGTTCCGCACGACGCCGAGGTGGCCCCGGAGCGCGATGGGGCCAAGAGTGCGACCCCATGACAGCCCCCCGCTCCAGCCACCTGTTCAACCCCACCGAAGAGCACAGGATGCTCCGGCAGACGGTCGCCGAGTTCACGCGCCGCGAGGTCGAGCCGCAGGCGGCAGAGTCGGACCGCCTGGGGGTGCTGAACACCGCCCTCTTCCGCAAGCTCGGCGAGCTCGGCGTCCTGGGCATCACCATCCCCGAGGCCGACGGAGGCGCGGGCATGGACACGGTCGCCGCGGTCATCGTCCACCACGAGCTGAGCAAGTCCGACCCCGGTTTCTGCCTGGCCTACCTCGCGCACTCGATGCTCTTCGTGAACAACTTCTACCACTGCGCCAACGAGGAGCAGCGCGCGCGCGTCCTGCCGCGCACGCTCACCGGCGAGTGGGTCGGCGGCATGGGCATGACCGAGCCCGGCGCCGGCACCGACGTGCTCGCGATGTCCACCACCGCGCGCCGCGAGACCGGCCCCGGGGGGGATCACTGGGTCCTCGACGGCACCAAGACGTACATCACCAACGGGTGCGAGGGTCACTGCTTCCTCGTCTACGCCAAGGTCGACGGTCGGATCACCGCGTTCCTCGTCGACCGCGATTGCCCCGGGTTCTCGACGTCCAACCACATCGACAAGCTCGGGATGCGGGGCTCGACGATGGCGGAGCTCATCTTCGAGGGCTGCCGCGTGCCGGCGGCGAACCTCCTCGGCGAGGTCGGCGGCGGGCTCGTCCACATGATGCACAACCTCGAGATCGAGCGGCTCACGCTCGCGGCGATGAGCGTCGGGATCGCGGAGCGCTGCGTCGAGCTGATGGTGGACTACGCCCAGCAGCGGCAGACGTTCGGCAAGCCGATCGCGGAGTATGGACAGATCCAGCGGTACATCGCGGACGGCTACGCGGCGATGGAGGCGGCCAAGGCCCTGACCTACAACGTCGCGCTCGACATCACGCCGGACAGCCGCAACCGCGTCGGCTCCGACGCCGCGAAGCTCTTCGCCGCGCCCGTCGGCAAGCAGTGCGCGGACTACGCGATGCAGGTGATGGGCGGCGCCGGCTACTGCCGCGAGTACCCCGTGGAGCGGCTGTGGCGCGACGCGAAGCTGCTCGAGATCGGCGGCGGCACCATCGAGGCGCACCAGAAGAACCTGACGAAGGATCTCTGCCGCGCGGCCAAGCGCGCCTGAGAGGTCCCGCCCGCGGAGGGCCCGGCGGCCTTCACTCGAAGCCGAGCAGAAGGCCGCCCTGGTACACGAGCAGCGACGCCACGTAGGCGAGCACGTTCATGTACACGAGCATGACGAGCGGCCAGCGCCATCCGCCGGACTCCCGACGCACGATGGCGAGCGTGCTCATGCACTGCGCGGCCAGCACGAAGAACACCATCAGCGAGAGCCCGACGAGCGGCGTGAAGAGGCGGCGACCGTCGGCCCTCCGCGCCGTGCGGAGCCGTGACCTCAGCGAGTCGCTCTCCTCGTCCTGGTCGGCGCCCACGCCGTAGACGACGGCGAGCGTGCTGACGAGCACCTCGCGCGCCGCGAACGACGCGACCAGGCCGACGCCGATCTTCCAGTCGAACCCGAGCGGCGCGACCACCGGCTCGATCGCGCGACCCACCCGTCCGCCGAGGCTGTGTTCCATCCTCGCCGCGGCCTGCTCCGCGTCGAGCCGCGCGTGCTCGACCTGCAGCGGCTCGCCGGCCAGCGTCGCGTCGGCCTGCGCGCGAAGCGTCTCGTACCGGGCCTCCGTCGCCGCGTCCTTCGGATACGTCAGCATCGCCCAGAGCACGATGGTGATCGCGAGGATCAGCGTGCCCGCGTCGGTCACGAAGGTGCGGGTCCGCTCCCAGGTCGCGAGCGCCAGGTTGCGGACCAGAGGCCATCGGTACGGCGGCAGCTCGAGCACGAGCGCGGGGCGGGGCCCGGGCAGCACCGTGCGCCGCAGCACCCCGGCCGCGCCGAGCGTCGCGGCCACCGAGATCGCATACATGAGCAGCAAGGCCCCCGCACCGACGGAGAGGCCCCCCGGCAGGCTCTGCCCCGAGGGGAACGCGACGCCGATGACGAGCGTGTAGACCGGAAGCCGCGCGCTGCACGACATCAGCGGCAGCGCGAGCATCGTCACGAGCCGGTCCTTGCGGTTCTCGATCGTCCGTGTCGCGAGCACCGCGGGCACGGCGCACGCGAACCCCGAGAGCAGCGGCACGAACGCGCGCCCGTGCAGCCCGACACCCCGCATCACCCGGTCGATGACGAACGCGACGCGCGCGAGGTACCCCGAGTCCTCGAGCAGCGCGATGAAGAGCGAGAGCATCGCGATCTGGGGCACGAACACGATCACGTTGCCGACCCCTGCGACGACCCCGTCGGTCAGGAGATCCTGGAGCGGACCGTCGGGCAGGGCCCATCGCACGAGGCCCTGCACGCCGCCCACCGCGGCCTCGATGACGGCGACGAGCGGCTCCGACCACGAGAACAGCGCCTGGAAGAGCGTGCCCATCACGAGGACGAAGGCGAGACTGCCCGCCGCGGGATGCGTGAGCACGCGGTCGATGCGCTCGGTGGTCGAGGGTCCCGAGCGCGGCGACTCGACCCGCACGAACGCGCCGGTGATCGCATCGAGACGCTCGTAGCGCGCCATGATGATGGCCTGGTCGAGCGCCCGGCCTTGCGACGTCGCGCGGCGCTGCACGGCCTCGACCGTGTCCCGAACCGCGGCCGGGACGTCGCGCAATTCGTCGTCGCCCACCGAGAGCAGGGTCCAGAGGGCGCGCGCCCAACGCACCGCGGGACGGCGCGCCTCGGAGACGCCGCCCGCAGGCCATGCGGCGTCGACCGAAAGCGCGACCTCCTCGACGTCCGCGGCCACGGCCGCGTCGAGCGGCAGGGGCACCACCGCCTTCGGCTCCTCCTCGAGGACCCGGGCGAGCGCCTCGAGCAACTCCGTCGTCCCGCGTCCCCGACGGGCGACGACCGGCACCATCGGCGCGCCGAAGGCCGAGGCGAGCGCGGCCACCTCGAGCTGCAGGCCCTCGGCCTCGGCCTCGTCCATCATGTTGAGCGCGACCACCACCGGCACGCCCGTCTCCCGGATCTGCTCGGCGAGATACAGGTGCCGTTCGAGCGCGGTCGCATCGCAGACCACGACGACCGCGTCGGGCCCGGGCCCGCTCGAAGGGAGGATGGCCTGCGCGGCGACGCGCTCCTCCTCCGAGCGCGCGCTCAGGCTGTAGGTGCCCGGGAGGTCCACGAGATCGACCGGCCGGCCGCCCACCGAGAGCGTGCCGACGCGCCGCTCGACCGTCACCCCGGGGTAGTTCCCCGTCCTGGCCCGCGCGCCCGTCAGGGCGTTGAACAGCGTCGTCTTTCCGGAATTGGGGTTGCCGGCCAGCAGGACCAGCGGCACCCGGACCGGACCGCTCACCGCGCCCCCGCAGTGGACGGAAGGGGTCCGCTCTCGGCCGACCGCGTGACGACGATGGCGGCGGCCTCGGCGCGGCGGATGGAGAGCCCGTAGCGGCGCAGGCGGATCTCCACGGGATCCCCCAGCGGCGCGACGCGAACGACCCGCACGAGGGTGCCGGGCAGCACGCCCATCTCCATCAACCGCCGCGCGACCCCGCGGTCTCCTCCGACGGCCCTCACCTCTGCGGACTCGCCGACCCCCAGGTCGGCCAGCGTGATGTCACCGGCGTTCATCGAAGCGACTGAGAGTGGTTCTCGAAATCGCCGCGCGCAAGAGCTCCGCCGTCGACGACGCGTTCCCGTGTCCGCCGTCCGCCGCGCCCCGAGGCGCCCGCGGCACCCCACGCGCGCAGGGCGGCCTCAGCGCGCCCGCTCGAAGCAGTCCTCTGCGATCTGCAACCGGCGCCGCGTGGTCAGGCTCGCCTCGACGAAGCGGGCCGTGACCGGGTCGTGGTAGCCGCTCGCCACGGGGAGCGTCGCGTCGTGGCTGCGGTAGAAGCGCGTCTGCCGCTCCATCCACACTTCGCGCACGTACTTCCCGAGCATCGAGGCCAGCGCGACGGGAAGGTGGTGCGCGTCCGAGTCCACCTCGAAGCGCATCTCCCCCAGACCGCGCACGCGGTACGCGGAGCGCGTGCGCGCCTCCTCCAAGGGCTCGACCAGATCCGGGTCGAGGCGCGCGAGCTGGGGACGGTAACGACGGATCCCGCCGACCATCCCGCAGAGCGCGAGCATCGGCCGCCCGTGCCGACCCGAGGCGTCGAGCATGAGTCGCTCGAAGAGCTCGAGGTCGACCGCGAGCTTGCTTCCCCGCCGCAAGACTTCCCGATTGTAGACGCGCACGCACGACACCGCGCTCCGCGCGCCGACGATCCGCGCGCCCCCCGCGTCGAGCGTCGAGAGCCGCGGCCTGCCCTCCTCCACCGTCCCCCCGAACGCCGGCAGCGCCATCGACGCGCCCCAGCACTGCGGACGGCTGCCCTCGTCGCAGGGCTGCTGCAGCGCCTCCGAAGCCTCGAGGCCGACCGCGTCGAAGAGCGCGTCGGCGTCCCTCGGCACGGCGCCCGCGATACGCTCCGCCATGGCGAGCGCGAGCCCCTCGGCCACGCGCATCGCGCCGAAGCCGGCGGTGGCCTTGCTGTCGCCCACCCCGGCCTGGGCGCCGAGCGCCATCCACGCGGCGGCGTCGTAGAAGGACGCGTCGTCCGACGGCGCCGCCCCTCCGTCGAGCGCGACCGCCGTCGCGACCAGGGGGCCCAGGCGCGGGCCGAGGCCGTTCTCGTCGATCCCGAGCAGAATCGTCATGCCCCCCGAGGGTAGAACGTCCCGGGCCCCGCGCCTCGGACATTCCGCGCCCGCGAAGGGCCGCGCGCCCGCAGGCATCGCGGCCTCTCAGCGCGCCGGGTCGTCGCCGTCGAGGAGCGCTGCGAGCAGGGACGCGTCGTCGAGCCCCGGCCCCTCGCGACCCGCGACGTCCTCGACCTCCGGCCTCAGCCATGGCCAGCGCGGCCCCGTGTCGAGGCAACCGCCGGCGCGCTCTTGCCGGGTGCAGAACACGCGCACGTGAAAGTGGTCGTCGTGGGGCGCGGCGCGCTCGGGTTGCTGGAGCGCGTACGCCGCGCGCACCAGCGCGTCGGGGCTCGACTCGTGGGCGAGCGCGAACGCGAGCAGGCGCGCCTTGAGGCCACGGCTGACGAAGATCCACTGCACCTCGGCCTCGGGGTCGAGCA
>CAIKNO010000713.1 GCA_903828805.1 uncultured Sandaracinus sp.
CTCGCGCCGGTTCGGGTACGAGACGGGGCCGCCGTACTCGGCGTCGAAGGCACAGACGTACCCGCTGTCGGCGGACGTCGCCGAGTCGTCGGTCGGCTCCCCGAGGGCCCCGCGCCCGACCTCGGCGGAGTACGCCTCCTCCCGCTCCGGGGCGGGGCCCGAGAGTTCGCAGCCGCGCGCTCCGAGCAGGACGGGAGACATGGCGACGGCGGCCGTGGTGCAGAGGTGCAGCAGTGAACGAGAAAACTGGTGGCGCTTCATGACGAGGTTCTCCTGGCGAATCGACGAGGTGTCGTCGGTCTCGTCGGTGAAGAGCCCCAGGCTCCGAGAAGTGGCTCACGGATTCGTACCGATGACGAAGCGGCGCCCTTCTTCGCAGCCCGTGAACGACGTGGCGGAGCTGATCGCGAGCACGCTGGTGAGGTCGCGCACGAGAGGAGGCGACTCGCAGGGTGGCGAGCCGGGCCACTCGAAGGCGCACGCGAAGTCGGGCGTCGGGCCCGTCCGGTTCAGGATGGAGACGTCGTCGGGCGCCGTCACCGTGCTCGCCCCCTCGCCGTCGAGGACCACCCAGCCGAGCCTCGTCCGCGGGTCGCGGACCGTCACGTTCCAGTGCGTCGCGGCCGCGGACACGAGACCCAGGAAGACGACGGAGCCCGGACGATCGACGATGACCTCGACCGTCCCCTCGGTGGATCGGAGCTGGCCGACGACGTGGAGCTCGAGGGACGAAGACCCGCACGCGGGGAAGTCGTTTCGTGACACGCTGCCGCTGCAGTCGAAGGTGACGCGCAAGTCACATGACAAGGGAGGGCATCCGGGGAGTGGCGAGCCGCACCCCGCCGCCTCGCACAACCAACGCCCGCCCGAGCACGAGCATCGGGTGGCGGAGCAGGTGGATCCTCCGCACGCGTCCGTCGAGGGGCAGGGCATCTCGCAGCCGATGGGGAGGTCTCCCGGGCACGAGTCCTCCACGCACGCGGCGGGGCAGCAGCCTCTGCTCTCGGGCGAGCAGCCCGAGAGACATCGGGGCGAGACCGCGCACCGAGACCCCGGCCCGCAGGCGTCCGCCGGCGCGCTCGGGTCGCATTCGGCGAGGCCGCACACACAGTCGGTCACGCAGCCGTTCCGAGACCGGAAAAGCACCTGGCCTCCGCACTCGGGGCACGCCACGTTGGGGTCCGTCGTCGTGGTGCACGCGATGCAATTGGACGCTTCGCAGAACGAAAATGGTCCGCAGTCTGCGTCGGTCACGCACCCGCATCGGGTTCGGTCGCGGATCTCGAAGACACCGCCGTTGCAGTAGCCATCGGACACGTGGCAATCGTTGACCTGCACGCTGCAGAGCAGACCTTCTCCGAGGCTGCACGGAAAGCCATCCTGCATGAGGGAGATGCCCTCCTCGCAGCTGCGTACCGCGGAGGCGTCCGGCCGCGGGGCGTCGACGCCCGTGTCGAAGAGGGATGCATCGAGGCCGGCGTCCATCGAACGGAACACGTCGCGCGAGGGCCCGCAGCCCGCGAGCACGAGCCCCAGGCACGCGGCGATGCTCTCCGGCGGCATGCTCGAACGCAGCCAGCGCATCACGGCGCACCCACGATTCCGACCGACACGTCGATCATGAGACCTCCAAGGCCAGCCCTGAGCTCCTGGCCGCTCTGAAGCATGGGACCATAGGCCGCGCCGACGCCGACCTCGCCCACGAGCACGAGGCCGGCCCCGAGCGCGAGCGCGCCACGAACGTCGAGCGCGGCTCCACCGGTCGGATCGAGGACCGGCGGACCGAGTGTCCCGTCCAAGGCCGTGGCATCGACGCCGACCACACCCGCGTGGACCGTGCTCGAGAAGCTCACGCGCGCCGCGCGCCACGAGATCGCTGCGAGGTGCACGGACGCCTCCCCCAGCGCACACCACACCGTGGCTCGCCCGAGCCTGTCGGCGAAGCCCGACACCAAACCGAGCGCGCCGAGCTCGAGGACGTCGAAGCCCGCGCGCACGCGCGCGCCCCCCAGGACGAACGGAGTTGAAGGGAAGATCCGGAGCACGGCGCTCCCGTCGATGCGCGCCGCCTTCTCTCGAGACGCTGGGAGATCGAGGTGGACGAGCCAGAGGGCGGTCGGCAACGCGGTCGCGGGCAGGTCCGGCGTGCCGAGGTCGACCCGGGCTCCGAGACCGCGCGGCTCGGACCCGCGGGCGATCGGGTCCGACATCGGCGGGGGTGTGCGCTCGACGTCGTCCACGGGGCTCGAGCCCGCGCCCTCGAGCGCAGCCGTGCCCGGGGTGACGAGCCCCGGCTCGGAGCTCGGGGTGGGGAGCTCGGTCGCCTCGGGGGAGCGCGGTGTCTGCCGGGCGATCTCGGCGCCTGCGGAGGGGGGTTGCGGGGAGCTCGGGACGACCAGCGTGCTCCGCGCGTCGCCCGCCACCTCGGGTCGCAACGACCACGTCGGGCCGGGCCACGGCTGTGCTGGCCAGAGCCCGCTCGTCCTCGGCACTTCCCGAGGCGGTGGCCTGGCGGGCTCGGCGCTGCGGGCCGGGATCGTCCCGAGGAGCGTGCGGCTTCGCGAGGCCAGCGCGTTCGTGTCGGGGGGCGCGTTCGTGTCGGGGGGCGCGTTCGTGTCAGGGGGCGCGCTCGACGTGCCCACGGCCGGGAGGCTCGGCACGGCCGGCGGACGGGGTGGGAGGTCCCGTCGTCCGAGCAACTCCCCGAGGAGAATGCCGACGAGCCGGGGTCGCGACCGCGCGGGCACGTCGCGCACCTCGATGCCCCGCACGAAGGTCGCGTCGGAGCGGCGCACCGTGACCACGACCGCGCTGCGGAGGCACTGGAGCTCGAGGATCGCGGCGGCGGTGGTGGTGCCACGGATGCGGAGGACGTCCGACACCGCGGTCGGCGCACA
>CAIKNO010000714.1 GCA_903828805.1 uncultured Sandaracinus sp.
GACGTCTACGCCCTCGACACGGTGTTCGGGTTCTTCCCGAAGGCCGCGTTCGAGAACCAGGCCGGGCTGCCGACGAGCGACGCGCAGCGCGCGCTCTCCCTCGCGCCTCCGGCTTCGTCTTTCGATCTGCGCGCCCGGCCCGCGCGCCTCTGCGACGGAAGCGCGAGGCTCGCGACCCCGTTCCTGCTGATGCTCGACCGTGTCGTGCACTGGGATCCGCGGGGCGGCGCCAAGGGCCTCGGCGCGCTGCGCGCCGAGAAGGACGTGAACCCCGGCGAGTGGTTCTTCCGGGCCCACTTCTTCCAGGACCCCGTGCAGCCCGGCTCCCTCGGGGTCGAGGCGATGTGCCAGCTGCTGCAGCTCTTCATGCTCGAGTCGGGCATGCACGAGGGCCTGACGAACCCGCGCTTCGAGCCCATCGCGGTCGGCCGCACCCTCGCGTGGAAGTACCGGGGTCAGGTCGTCCCGTCGAACGGCGTGATCGGCTGCACGCTCGAGGTCACCGAGACCGGGCGCGACGCGGCGGGTGTGTTCGCGGTCGCCGATGCCTCGCTCTGGGTCGACGGCAAGCGCATCTACGACGCCAAGGGGCTCGCGATGCGCCTGGTCGAAGGAGGTCCGCCCCGGACCGACGGGCCGTCCGAGCCCACGCCGCCTGTGCGCACGCAGCCCGCAGAGCCGGTCCGCGTCGCCCCGACGTCGTCTTCCTCGACCTCCACGGGCACCGCCTCCAGCACGGCGGAGTTCGTGATCGATCCCGTCCGCGATGCCTGGATCGCCGATCACGCCCCCACCTGGGTGCTGCCGGCCTTGCCCGCGATGTCGATGCTGGACCACCTCGCCCAGGCCGCCACGACCGCCACCGGGAGGCCCGTCGTCGAGGTCACGGGCATGCAGATCCAGCGCTGGGTCACCGTCGCGGACGCGCCCGTGAAGCTCCGCACCGTCGTGTCCCCCACCGCCGACGAGGGCGTGGTCGAGGTCGCCCTCGAGGTCTGGCGCGAGGCCCGGGATCCCCGCCTCTCGCGGTTCGAGACGGCGACCCGGGCGCGCGTGCGGACCGGCGCGTACGGCGCGCCCCCGGCGCCCCTGGCCCCGCTGGCGGACGCCGCCGCGGTCCCGTCTCCCTACGCGAGCGGACGACTGTTCCACGGCCCCGCGTTCCAGCGGCTGAAGACGCTCGCGATGGGCAGCGCAGGCTCGACCGCGCTCCTCGACGCGGCCGTCGGGGCCGCCCCGCTCGGGGCGCTGCACCCGATCCTGCTCGACGCCGCGACGCACGGCATCCCGCACGACGCGATGGAGTCGTGGCACGACGCCGTCCCGCCCGGACGCGCGGCGTACCCCTACCGCATCGAGCACGCACGCTTCTTCGGCGCGACGCCCCGCGGCGGCGAGGTGCGGGTCGAGGCCCGCTTCGCGGGGTTCGACGGGCACGCCAAGATCACGCTGCAGCTGATCTCGGCAGGCCAGGTCTGGGCGGCCCTCGAGCTCGTCGAGGTGCTGCTGCCGAAGGGGCCGATCGGCCTCGCTGCGCCGGGCGAGCGGCAAGCGTTCCTGCGGGACGGGCGCTTCGTTCCGGGGCTCGGGCTCTCGAGCGTCGTCGACGCGCACACGTCCCGGCTCGACGTGCGGGACATCGCCGCGAGCAACTGGCTGCCGGGCACCGTGGAGCGCGCGTACGGCGTGCCTGCGGGCGCCGACGTCGCGCTCGAGGTCGCGTGCCGCGACCACGCCGCGCAGCGGCTGCAGGTGCATCCCCGCCGCATCGAGCTCGACGCGAACGCCGCGTTCGCTCGCACGGCGAGCGCGCCGCTCACGTCGATCGCCCTCTCGAGCGAGCGTGACGCCGCGTCGGTCACCGTGCGCTCCGAGGGGCGCCTCGGGCTCGACGCCTCGGCGGTCCGCGCCCACTGGCGCCGGGCGCTCGGCGTCGGCGCCTGGCCCGGAGAGGACCTCACCGTCGCGCTGATCGAGCGCTTCGTGCGGAGGGTCCACCTCGAAAACCCCTCGGCCTTCGCGCGCGTGAAGGGACGCAGCGCCCTCTACCTCGCGAACCATCAGGTGGGCATCGAGTCGTTGCTCTTCGGGATCACGATCTCCGCGCTCTCCGGGCTCGGCACGCTCACGCTCGCGAAGAAGGAGCACGCCGACTCCTGGCTCGGACGGCTGATCGCCCACCTCTTCTCGTGGCCTGGCATCGCCGACCCGCGGGTCATCGCCTACTTCGACCGGAGCGATCCGGCGTCGTTGCCGCGCATCCTCGGCGAGCTCGGGGCCATGATGAAGCAGCCCGGAAAGAACGTGACCATCCACGTCGAGGGCACCCGCAGCACGAGCTGCGCCCAGCCGATCACCAAGATGAGCGGCGTGTTCGTGGACCTCGCCCTTCAGCTGGACGCGCCGATCGTGCCGGTCCGTTTCGTCGGCGGTCTGCCGCGCGCGGACGTGCAGGAGCGGCTGGAGTACCCGTTCGGCATGGGCCGCCAGGACCACTACGTCGGCGCTCCGATCGAACCCGGCGAGCTCGCGGCGTTGCCGTACAAGGAGCGCACCGAGCGGGTCCTCTCGGCGATCAACGCCCTGGGCCCCGGCCACGCGGACGAGGCGCCCTTCGAGCAGGACGAGCGCTTCGAGGAGGCCGTGCGACGCTGGCACGCCGACACCGGCACGGACCTCGCGCACGCGGTGCTGCTGCGCACGCTCGAAGGGGCCACGGGGCTCGGCACCGAGGCCCAGCGGATCGCGCAGGGTGCCCGCGAGGGCCGCTTGCAGGTCGGCAGCAGCCCGGCCGAGGCCTGGCTCGGAACGCTCGCGGAACGGCTCTACGGCCCCCGCGGTCCGCGCATCGTTCGCTCGGCCCGCTGACGGGCGTCGGGCCCGCCGGGCGACGCTCAGGCCATCCGACGGCGCTGCGCGAGCCCGACGAGCGCGAGGATGACGAGCGCGCCGACGATGCTGCCGATGAGCCCGGACGCGTGCCATCCGAACAAGGGAGTTCGCCACGCGAGGTTGCCAATCAGTCCACCGACGAACGAGCCCACGATGCCGAGCGCGGCCGTCTCGAAGAAGCCCATCGACTGCGATCCAGGAAAGATCGCGCAGGCGAGAAGGCCGACGACGAAGCCGAAGACCAGCCAGCTCACGATCATCACGATGGTCATGGTCCGCTCTCCCCGCGCTCCGTTCGGACACGCGCCTTGAACCCGCACGTCGGATCGACGTGGATGAACTCCAGCTAGGCGCCGCCGCGCCGCGCCCCAAGCGGATGTTCAGCGAACCCATCCCGGTGGGCCGAGCCCGAGACCCACCCGAGCTCTGGACCGAGGCCTACGACTTCTGACCGGCCGTCAGCGCGCCGGGCCGGCGAGCTGCGCCCGCGAGGCGGCAAGCACCGCTCGGAAAGGCGCCGAGCGCGCCTCGCCGACCCAAAGAGGCGCCCGCCAGGCGGCCAGCGCCGGCCCGGCGGCCCGACCAGAGCCCCATCGACCCCGGCGGCTGCCTCCGGCGACCCCCGGGCAAGCTGCCGGATGGCCGTTCATGCCGACCACGCTCCGAGTTCGCTCGAAGCGTCGCCGCCCTCGTCCGTTCCGTCGCCCGCGCACGACCGCGGGCGCAGGCGAACGACGGCGCAGGCCGTGCGCGGCCGTCGCGTGCTAGGGTCGCGCCCCATACGATCATGACGCACCCGAACCTGCCCATCCTCGAGCTCGTCCTCGTCAACTACAAGAACTTCAACGCGCGCGCGACGCGAGACGCGGTCCTCGCGTACTGGCGGCACGTCGAAGGCGGCGGAAAGATGTTCTGGGCACTCGCGGGCGCGATGAGCTCGGCGCAGCTCGGCATCACGCTCGCACCGGCGATCCGCGCGGGGCTCATCCACGGGCTCTCGGTGACGGGCGCGAACCTCGAGGAGTCGCTCTTCCGGCTCGTCGCGCACGACTCGTACAAGGACTTCCCGGAGTACCGCTACTTCACGAAGCAGGACGACACGAAGATCCTCGAGCAGCGGATGCGTCGGGTGACCGACACGAGCATCCCCGAGGACGAGGCGTTCCGCGCGGTCGAGAAGTTCATCGTCCCGATGTGGACGCGGGCGAGCGAGGGCGGCGAGCGCCGCTTCTGGCACGAGTACTTCTACGAGCTCATCCAGACGCTGCCGACGGAGCTCCACGAGGGCCCTGCGGACGAGTGCTGGCTGCTCGCGGCCGCGAAGGCGAAGCTGCCGATCGTGGTGCCGGGCCACGAGGACTCGACGTTCGGCAACATCTTCGCCTCGCACGTCGCGTACGGCGACTGCGGCGCGCAGATCGTGAAGTCCGGCATCGAGTACATGGTCGCGTTCTACGACCAGTACCAGACGCTCTCCGAGGGCCAGGGCGTGGGCTTCTTCCAGATCGGCGGCGGCATCGCGGGCGACTTCCCGATCTGCGTCGTGCCGTCGATCAAGTACGACCTCGACAAGCCCGTGAAGCCCTGGGCGTACTTCTGTCAGATCAGCGACTCGACGACCTCGTACGGGAGCTACTCGGGCGCGACGCCGAACGAGAAGATCACCTGGGACAAGCTCACCGAGGACACGCCGATGTTCGTGATCGAGTCCGACGCGACGATCGTGGCGCCGCTGCTCCTCCGCGCGCTGCTCGAGTGCAAGGCGCACCCCGAGGAGGCGAACGCGCTCATCGCGAAGCACGTCGGCGGCTGACGAGGCGGGCTCGCCGCGCACGCGGCGGGTCACGTCGGATTCGAGGAGGCTCGATGCCCCAAGCGAAGACGGCCCTGCGGCTCGCGCCGGCGCAGATCGACGGCGTGGTGCAGGCGCTCCGCGACCGGCCGGGCGACCACATCCGCCGCGGCCGCGGCGGCGACGCGTGTCGCGACGGAGTCTTCGTCGACATCTCGGTCGAGGAGGACCTCTACAGCGACGGAGCGTTCGCGGACGAAGCGGCGTTGCGTCAGCACCTCGAGGGCCTCGACCTCGACGACCGGATCCGGCACCGGTATCGACGCGCGGTGTTCGAGGACCTGCTCGGGACGCGCCTCCTCTAAGGCGCGACGAGCCCGTCGCTGGGGCCGCGCGCCCGTTCACCGCGACACGCGGCAGCCCATCGACACGGCACCGGAAGGACGCGCCGGGCCGGGGGCATGGTGCCCGCCCCC
>CAIKNO010000715.1 GCA_903828805.1 uncultured Sandaracinus sp.
AACTCGTCCATCGACAGCCCCCTTGATCGGGAGCGATTCGATCAGACTCTCGCCTTCATGTCGATCCCGCTTCGGGCCCGTTCGCGAAACCGTCCTGATTTCGAGGATTTGTGATCTTGAAAGGGATGCCCCTGAGAGGCTCCGCGAAGGGGAGGCCCCGCCCTCCGCCTCCACCGCAGCTCTTCGCACCCGCTGCACTCGCTGCGCTCGCGGCGACCGCGACCACCACGAACAGGATGACGCATCGTGCCTCCGAACCGAGACTTCTTTCTGCCCGCCCTCGCCCTCGCGGCGTGGACCTTCGCCATGTGGGCGTGGATGTTCGTCACCCGCATCCCGGCCATTCGCCGCGCCCGAATGAAGCTCGACGCCTCGATCCCGCGCGGCGAGCAGATGGCGACGCTCCCCCCGGAGGTGCGCTGGAAGGCGGACAACTACAACCACCTGCTCGAGCAGCCGACCCTCTTCTATCCGGTCGTGATCATCGCGGCGCTCTTGCCGGGCCGCGGCTCCGCGGACCTCGCGCTCGCGTGGGCGTACGTCGCCCTGCGCGTGGTTCACAGCGTGTTCCAGGCCACGGTCAACAAGATCGAGGTCCGGTTCGCGCTGTTCTTGTTGTCCTCGCTCGCGCTGCTCGCCCTCGTCGCGCGCACGGGCATGGCGCTGCTGTGAACTCGGAAGGCGGCCGACCCTGACACCGCCAGGTCCACCACCACGCCAGGACGAGCTGGAACCCCCAGACACCAAACGGTGCGAGGAAGAGGGCGGTGCGGCTCCACGTGCCGAACTGGCCGAGCCCATGCCCGTAGAACACCAGCGTTCCGACGACCGAGTGCATCAAGTAGGCGGTGAACGCGACCCGACCGAGCCTCCCGATGGCCTGAACCGCCCGCGCCGCCGGGAACCGATGGGCGAGCCTGACGACGCCGAGACCGATGCCGCCCGCGACGCCGATGGAGCCGAGCTCGTGCAGCGACTGCGCCCAGACCGACGTCCGGAAGTCGAAGGCTGAGCTCCACTGCAGCCACAGGCCCGTGCCCGAGATGGCGAGCCCGACGACGAGCGCGACCAGCCCCCATGGGGCGAAGGCGAGCGAGCCCTCGAAGACCTTCCCCTTCACCGCGGCCATGCCGAAGAGCATGCAGCCGGCGGCGCGCCAGCCGGTCTCGAAGACGAGGCCCACCGTCTGCGAGTCCAAGGTGAGAGCGGCGCGGAGCGGGAGCTGGGCGAGCCAGCCGCTGCGGAAGATCTCGAGTTCGGCCGCGGCGGTCGACGCGTCGTGGTGCGTCTGCAGGTCCGAGAGCAGCGCCGAGGCAATTCGGCATGGAATCCTGCGCGGCGTGGCCCACGCGCCCCACGAGGATCGCGACCGCAAGAAGACCCGAACGGCGATCCTGCGGTGACGCGTGGGCCGCGTGCCCCCCTCAGAACAAGATCGAGCAGTCGAGCCCGTCGATCCCCGCGGCGTCGTTCGCCTCGTTGCACTCGGCGACCATGCCCGTGCCCATCCCGTCGTCGTCGATCACCGCGACGAACGCATAGGGTGGATCGCCCATGAGCGGCACGTCGATCGTCACGACCGTGCTCGCGCCCGGCAGGAGCGGCACCGTCGTCGGGCGCACGCCGAGCAGCGCTCCCCGCGCCGCGAGCGAGCCTGCGTAGAACGCGACGTTCACCCCCGCGGGCACGCCGAGCGCACCTCGATTCGCGGCGCGCGCACGCAGCGTCGCGTGGGTCGGGCACGTCGAGAGGTCGATCTCGAGCCCCGTGATCACGAGGTCGGGCGCGTTGTAGACGCCCGAGCCCTGCACGTTCTGTCGATAACTGTTGAGTCCCGCCGTGGTCCAGCTCTCGGCCTCGCGGGGAGGGATCTCCCCGCGCGGCCCGACGTTCGTCACGTGGTAGGCGTGCTGGTTCCAGACCCGCCGCGTGCGCATCCACTGATCGCGCGTGTCGCCGTACACGAAGAGGCCCTGGCGCAGCCCGCGGTAGCCCGCGCCGCAGCCCGGATCGACCCGCGAATTCGCGACGATGACGATCTCGCTGTGCCCGTCTCCGTCGACGTCGGCGACGAGCGGGTACTCGTGGATCGTCGCGCTGCTCGACGGGATCTCGAGTTGCACCTCGCCGTCGGTGCCGCGGTAGACACGGACGACGCACTCGTCGTCGTAGACGACCTCCGCCACGCCGTCGCCCTCGAAGTCGAACACGCTCGAGCCCGTCGCATTGCTCGAGACGTCTTGCGTGTCGCGCGACCAGAGGACCGCGACCGGGCCCGCCGGGTCGTAGACCGAGTAGCTGGCCGCGCCCGCGACCCCGATCTCCGGCGCGCCGTCGCCGTCGAAGTCGGCGACCGTCGGCGGCCCGCCACGCCCGCCACCTGGCAACGCGGTCGGCCCCCACTCGACCGCGCCCGTGCGCCCGTCGAGCAGGTAGACGTTCCCCGACGCGACGAGCACGACCTCGGGCTGCGCGTCGGCGTCGAACTGCGCGATCGCCGGGTATCCGTCGGGCGGCGTCGCCGTCCACATCGGCGTGCCGTCGCCGTGGAACGCACGGTGCCCCGAGACGACGTCGGGCCGCCCATCGCCGTCGAGATCCGCGATCGCCGCGATCCCCCCGACGTAGCCGGCGTTCGTGCCCTCGCCTGCGCCCGTGCCCTGCTCCCACACGAGCACGCCGTCCGCATTGAGCACGGCCGCGCCGAACACGACCTCGGGGCGTCCGTCGCCGTCGAGATCGGCGAGCGAGGGCCCACCGTTCTCGACGTCCGTCGTGTACGCGGCGCCGCCCCGCCGCGTGCTGCGCCAGAAGAGCGTGCCGTCGTGGTGGAACGCGTAGATGAGCCCGACGCTCGGCTCGGCGACCGCGACGATCTCCGCGTGTCCGTCGCCGTCGAGATCGCCCGCCGCGATCGACGCGCGCCCGTTGAGCTCGAGGGCGGCGTCCGAGACCGTCCAGAACGGCGCGCCGCCGTCGCCGTGGAACGCGCGCAGCACGCCGCGCTGCCAGCTGTCGTCGCACGCGAAGTTCGCGACGACCTCGGGGATCCCATCTCCGTCGAGGTCGACCACGACGGGCGTCGAGATCGCGTGCATGCAGGTCGGGTCGTCCACCGCGCTCGTCGCGCTCCACTCGAGCGTGACCTCGAAGGGCCCGAACACCGGCGGGGTCGTGCACGTGACCGGGTCGAACTGCGGCAGGCAGCGCCCGAGCGTCGGCTCGCAGAATTCCCCGTCTTCGCAGTCGAACGAGTCGACGCAGCGGCCGCGCGGATCCTGGCAAGCGCCCGACACGCAGACCTGAGACGCACCGCAGCACGTCATCAGGTCGTCGCCGCAGCGCACTCCGGTCTCGCACGCCGGCAGACACGCGCCCTCGACGCACTCCTCCGCCGTGCCGCAGCAGCGCGCGGGGGTGCCGCAGAGGATCGCGCTCCGGCACACCGGGCCCGCGTCGTGCCCCGCGTCGCTCGGCCCCCCCGCGTCGACGAAGCCCGCGTCCGGCCGCGGTGCGCAGCGTCCGTCGACGCACACCTCGGCTGCTGCGCACTCGTCCGACGAGAGGCATGTGCCCGGTGCCGGTCCCCCGGCCCCGCACGAGCAACCCGCGAGCGAGAACAGGAGCGCAAGCGCGCCGACGAAGGAGAGCCTGTCCGAACGCACCACCCGAGTCGCCGTCATCGGCCGACGATACAGGAGAAATCCGAGACCGCACGCCGCTGGGCCTGCGCGCCGCGCGGGTCGCTCGTCCCGTGTGCGACCCCCGCGCGCTCGCGGCGCACCCGGGTGCGCCCTCATCGTCTCCCCCCGGTGCTCTCGTCGATGCGTCAGCGCGGATCGGAGACGCGCCCGAGGAAGAGCGCTGCCCCGGTGCGCCGGTCGCGCAGCACGAAGAGGAAGGGACGATCGACGTGGATCTCCTCCATCGGGACCGGCATCGCCGCGCCCCCGCGCGCCATGACGACGGCGGTCGCCGCCGCGGCCTCGGTGCCCGCCTCGTCGACCCGCACGAACGCCTTGTGGAACACGGCCGAGACGAAGAGGCGATCCGCGGGATCGGGCGGCGCTGCGATGCCCGTGAAGTCCGCGTCGGTCGAGGAGAACGCGGCGCGCATGCCGAGCGCTTCGAGGTGCGGGCGGAGCGCGACGGGCGCGGCAGGCTCGATGCGAAAGCTCGGCACCGCGAGCAGGATCTGCCGGGGCGTGAGGGCGCTCGCGTCGGCCGCGAGGTTCGCCGCCGTCGCCCACGTCTCGGGCGCCGTGCCTGCCGGCGGGAGCACGAGCCACATCGCCATGTCGCCGCCGCGATAGCCCAGCTCGACGACGGTCGCGCCACCGATCTGCCCGACCGGGTATTCGCCGCGCCGGTGCATCGTGGGCACCTGCACGGCAGCGCCGCCTTCGGTCGTGAACGCCGCGTCGTGGGTCGCGGTCCGCTCGAAGGGCGACTCCCAGCGCGCGTCGAAGTAGACCGCATTCACGAGCACGAGGCGCGTCGACGGATCGATCGAGCCCGCCGGCAGCAGGTCACGGATCCTGTCGTGCGTATGCGTCGAGACCCACCCGTTGATCTGGGTCCGCGCGGCCTCGGATGCGCTCCGGAAATCGAGTCCCTCGAGGGGCGCCGCGAACCTGTCGCGGACCCGCGCGAGGAACGTCTCCTCGAACGTGTACGTGCGCTCGCCGAAGAGGCGGTTGGCGACCCGCAAGGTGCGCGCGGTCTGCGCGGGGTCGTCCCAGGTCCGCAGCGTCGCGCCGAGGCCGTCGATCGAGGCGTCGGCTTCGCCCTCGAGGTGGAGCACCCGCGTCATCTCGTCCCGCGTCGCGCCGCGCGCGCCGGCGGCCGTCATCGCGAGCGCGGCCTCGACGCTCGCGGGCGAGAACGTGATGTTGCCGGGTGCGGTCGCGAGCCGCGCGAAGAGGTCCGCGCCGAGACCGTTCACCCCGCGGCCCACCGCGCGCAGGGACCCGTCGTCGAGCACGGGCGGGGCCTCGGGCGGGGCCTCGGGCGGGGCCTCGGGCGGGGCCTCGGGCGGGGCCTCGGACGGGCGCTCCGAGGGCAACGTCGTCGCGGGCTCGACGCGCGGCGTGTTCGACCGAGCCGGCGAGCTCGGGGTCGGCGTGCTGCTGCCCGAGCAGCCGGCGAGCGCGAGGCCGAGGCCCGCGGCGAGGAGGG
>CAIKNO010000716.1 GCA_903828805.1 uncultured Sandaracinus sp.
GGTGCGCCGACGTCGTCGCCCGGCTCGTCCTCGAGGGGATAGCGCGGGGCCGGAGGCTCGCTGCGGAGCGGCTCGCGCTCGATCGCCGGGGGTTGTCCCATCGGGGGCGGTCCGCCCGCGAAGCCGCCGAGCGTGGGCTGACGGGGCGGCGGCGGGGCCGCGGAGCGGAGCGGCGGCGGGCGACGCTCTCCGACCGGGGAGGTCGGCGCGAACGCGCTCTGGGCGGGCGCGGCCTGCGGAGCGGCCATCGGCATCGGGGGCGCCGCCATCGGAGCGGGCGGAGCGGCCATCGGCGGCGGGGCCGACATCGGCCCGGCCGGGGCCGGCTGACCCGGCGCCGGCTGACCCATGTCCACGGGCCCGGAGACCGGGATGGCGCCGGGGGCCGACTCTTCCACCGTGATGATGAAATCGCCGACGTAGACCTTGTCCCCGGACTTCACCACGAGGGGCGAGGTGATCTTGCGGCCGTTCACGTACGTGCCGTTCGTGCTCTTCAGGTCGACCACGATGAAGCGGCCGTCCTTCAGCACGATGCGCGAGTGGCGCTTCGACACGTTGCCCTTCGGCAAGATGATGTCGTTGCCCTGGACGCGGCCGATCGTGACCTCGGTCTTGTCGAAGTCGATCCGGCGCTGGGCGCCGCCCTTCTCGGTGATGACAACGGAGAACATGATCTCAGCGGATCCTCTCGCGACGAAGGGGCACGACGCCCCGAGCGGGTGTCATTGAACCGGGGAACGACCGTCGGCGTCAAGGCGGATCACACCGGAGCGGCCCATCGCTTCGCCGTCGGGCGCGCCCGGGTCGCCCCGCCGAGGTCCGCCGGGACGCCGGGCGCCCGCGGGTCACGCCGGATCGGCCGGCGGAGGTGTGCCTTTCGACGTGCTCGCGTGAGGGGCCCTCGAGGCCGCATGAACGAAGACCCGCCAGGCGGAGGTGACGACGGGCCCGTGACCCGGACTCGATTCCGGCGTGCGGGACCGAGGAGGCGCGCGCGCCGGGACCGTTCAACCGAGCAGGCGGAGGCCCCGGGGGCAGCGATTCGCCGAACACGCGCGTCTCCTCGCTCGCTTCGAGCTCCGCGACCTCGGCGACCATGCGGCTCCACGCCTCGGGGGCGCCGGCGGCCTGGAGCCTTCGGACCACCTCGGCGCGGAGGCCCTCGTCGAGGTCGCGCGTCCGGTCGCCGCTGCGCCGCGCCATCTGGGCGGCCGCGAAGGCCGCGGGTTCGACCTTGGACCAGTCGAGCGCGAGCACGTGGCCGAGCCAGGCCTCGACCTTGGCGCGTGGCACCACGTGGTGCGCGCTCCCAGAGAAGGGAACCCGCGCGCCGATCCGGCCCACCGCCCACCCCGTGGCGGGGTTCTCTCCGTGCGCCCGGAGGCGCTCGAGCAGCGCGTCGCCGACGCGCGCCTTGTCGACGGGAGCGATCCGCTCGAGCGACGCCGCCAAGCGCACCATGTCGTCGTGGCCCAGGGCCTTGGGACCAGGCGGGCGCGGCCGCGGCCGCGGCGAGGGCGGCTGCAGGTACCACTCGATCGACGCGAGCACCTTCTGCTGAGAGGGCGCGTCGAGGCCGCCGGCGACGCGGCGCCAGAGCGTCCACCACTCGCTCCAGTTCTGGGCCTCCGGGGCGAACTGCACGCCTTGCTCGAACACCTGCCCGAAGAGCTGACGCGTGCGCCAATCGTCGAGCGGGAAGCCGAACCCGGGGCGGAGGCAATACCCGACGAGGTTGAACCACACCCGCTCGTGATCGTCGCTCCTCCTTCGGCGGCGCGCGCCCGCGAAGAGCGCACCCCACAGGTCGCGCAGCAGCGGCGGCGTCCAGTGCGCGCGCGGGCCGAGGACCTTCTCGAGGTCGGCGCGGAGGGTCTTCTGGGGCTTGCCCTCCTTCGCCTCGCTCTTGCCGTAGACGCCGTCGATGCGCTGCCGCGCCTCCCTCGCGCGGGGGTGCAGCTGGCCAACGCGCGCCGGCGCGAGCGCGTTCTCCCCGCCGCCGCGCAGCATCAGCTCGAGCTTCCAGCGCCGCGCCGGAGGGTCCTCCGCGAGGCAGGCGAGCTCGAGGGTCCCGATCTCGGTCAGCGACGACGCGAGGGTCACCTTCACCTCGTTCGAGGTCCCCTCGCCCCCTTCGCGCTCGAGCACGGCCGCGAGCGGCGGCAGGTCGCGGAAGAGCTCCTCGTCGACCTCGACGAGATCACCGGGCCGCACGTACGCCGCCTCGCCCGTCGAGGACGCGAGCTGGAAGCGGACGGGCGCGCCGAGCCGCAGCGAGAACGAACGGCCCGCGAGCGCGACCTCCTCGCCTTCCTCGGCGCCGCGCGGCAAGACGCACACGCCCCGCCGGGGCGCGTCCTCGGAAGCGCCCGGGAGCAGCAGGAAATAGCTGCGCGCCGAGCCTCCGCCGATCCGCGCGCCGAGCCCTCGACGCGCCAGGCCGAAGGCCACCGCGCCCCGGGCGACCGCCAGCTCCGGCTCGGCGTTGTCGAGCACGCGGAGCGGTCCCCCGCGCCACGCCTCGAGCTGCGACACCATGCGCGCCGCCAGCTTCGCGCCGCGAAACACGCCGCCGTTGAGCAGGACCGCGTCCGGGATCGCCACGCCCGCCGCGCTCCCACGATCGCCCAGCGCCTCCCGCGCGAGGTCCTGATGGCGCGTCAGGAACGCCGCGACGTGACGGGTCACGGCCGCGTCCGAGACGTAGGGGAGACCGAACTCCACGATCGCCCCGGCGCGCTTGGCGGGGCTCGCGTCCACGTCCACCACGGGCAGGAATCCATCGAGGATCCGGGCCTCGACGTCCGAGCGCGCGAGGGTCGCCGCGAGCGCCCCCCCGACCAGCTTGCTGCCGCTGCCGAGCACGGTGACCGTGGTCTGCTCGGGCGCGGGGTCGCCGAGCAACGACTCCTTCGCGTGACGGCACTGCACGAGCAGCTGGGTGAAGCGGCCCGCGCCCAGCTTGCCCGCGACGCCCATGCGCTCCTCGGCGGCATGCGCGAGGGCGAGGTCCATGTTGTCGCCGCCGAGCATCAGATGATCGCCGACGGCGACGCGGGTCAGGCGGGGCCCTTCCTCGCGCCGCTCGCAGCGAATGAGGGTCAGATCGGTGGTGCCCCCGCCCACGTCGACGACCAGCGCGAGGCGCGTGTCGCCGACGGCGCCGGCCGCGTCCACGGTCGCGGCGCTCTCGCGCGTGAGCCAGTCGTAGAACGCAGCCTGCGGTTCCTCGACCAGCCGGAGCTTGCCGAGCCCGGCCAGCCGTGCGGCCTCCAGCGTCAGCGCGCGCGCGCCCTCGTCGAACGACGCCGGGATGGTGAGCACCACGTCCTGCGCGTCGAGCGGGGCCTCGGGGTGGTGGTGGTCCCACGCCGCCCGCACGTGGGCGAGGAACGACGCGCTCGCGACCACCGCGCTCACCTTCGGCACGTCGTCGGGTGCACCCCACGGGAGGATGGCCGCCGTGCGGTCGACGCTCGGATGCGAGAGCCAGCTCTTGGCGCTCGTCACCAGCCGTCCCGGCACCTTGGCGCCGAGCGTGCGGGCGAGCTCCCCGACGACGTAAGCCCCTTCGCTGCCTGGGAAAGGCGGGGTCTCGCCCCACGGCAACGCGCGCGCGGACTCCGGGAGCTCGTCGGCCGACGGATGGTAGCGCAGGGAGTGCAGCAGCGGCCGCGCCTCCACCTCGCCCGGGGCCACGAGCTGATCGATCTCGAAGATCCGTGGGGGCGACGAGCCGTCGCTCGGCCCATACGCGACCACGGTGTGGGTCGTCCCGAGATCGATTCCGACGATGTAGCGAGCGTCCGACGCCATCGCGGCGAAGTCATACCACGGGCCGGCAGGGCGGGATGTGGGGTCGGGACGAAGGTCCGTGATACGGTGGCCGCGTGACCTTCAGAACCCGGTTTCTCGCAGGCTGGCTCGCCGCCACCGCGTTGGGCGCGGTCGTCGCGCCATCCGTCCACGCGCAGCCGCCCGCCGCGCGGGACGACGCCCGCCGGGCCTTCGACGCCGGCATGGGCGCGGCCCGCGCAGGCGACTGGGCCGGCGCGCACGACCGATTCACCGAAGCGTACGGCCTCGCGCCCTTGCCGGGGATCCTGATGAACCTCGCGGGCGCGCAGCGTCAGACGGGACGCTTCGTCGAGGCCGCCGCGTCGTACCGACGCTGGCTCTCCGAGGTGACCGACGACAGCCGCGATGCCCGGCACCGACCCACGGTGGAGCGCGAGCTCGCCGAGGTGCTCGCCGCGACCCCGCGGCTCGCGATCACGGTGAGCGGCGGTCTGCCG
This sequence comes from uncultured Sandaracinus sp., assembly GCA_903828805.1. Lineage (GTDB taxonomy): Bacteria > Myxococcota_A > Polyangia > Polyangiales > Sandaracinaceae > Sandaracinus. The sequence continues at coordinate 4,299 of CAIKNO010000716.1, forward strand.
GGCGACGTCGTCGAGGCGGACGGAGTCCAAGTGCTCCCCGAGAGCGGACCCGTGCTGGTCGATCCGGGCAGCCATCGGGTCACCCTCGTGCGCGGGGGCGCGGTGGTCGCCGAGGCCGTTGCCGAGGCGTCGGTCGGCGCGACGGGCGCGGTCGCGTTGACGGCGCCGCCGTCGGCGACGCCCGTCGCGGGTCCGGACGAGGCCGCGGCCACGTTGTTGGCCCGACGTCAGGCCGAGGAGCCGGCGCTTCCACCGACCACGACCGCCGAGGGCGGTGGCGATGCCGGCGTGTGGATCGCCGTGGGCACGGTGGGCGGGGTCCTCGCGGTCGCCGGCGCGGTGGTCGCCGTCGTGCTCGCGACCTCGGCGTCGCCTTCGCCCTATCAGGGAAGCTTCGGACCCGGAACGGTGCGGTTGCCATGATGTCGAAGCGTGTCGTTCAAGCCGCGTGGATGGCGGCGCTCTTGCTCTCGGTCTCGTGCGCGAAGCCGCTCACCGAGCTGGTCGTGGTCGTCCGGGCCGACGTGCCCGACCTCAGCTCGGTGACGATCGCGGTGACCACCCCCGCCGGGGCCGTCGCGTTCGACGAGACGGAGACGGTGTCCGGACCCGAGGCGCTGCCGCTGACCCTGAGCCTGACCCGCGACCGTGCGCCCTTCGGACCGGTGACGGTGCGGGTCGTCGGTGCGGGCTCCGCGTCAGGACGCATCGAACGGACCGTCTCGACCTCGTTCGTCGAGGGCTCACGGCGCCGGCTGGAGATCCTCCTCGAGGGGGCGTGCGGGGGCACCAGCTGCAGCCCGTCCGAGACCTGCGTCGCGGGCACGTGCGGCGCGGTGAACGTCGATCCCGCATCGCTGCCGGTCTTCGACGGGACGGTCCCGGCGGTCGACGCGCAGGCACCCTCGCTCGACGCGGGCGCCCCCGACACCGGGACCCCCGACGCAGGACCGCCCGATGCCGGGACGCCCGACGCGGGACCGCCCGACGCGGGACCGCCCGATGCGGGGCCTCGGCCCTGCGACGGCCTCTGCGCGGGCACCGAGCTCTGCGTGTACGACCAGTGCCTCGCGCGGCCCTGGGCGTCGGTCGCCGTCGGCGATGGACACGTCTGCATCGTCGCCGAGGCGCCGGGGCCCGTGCTCTGCACCGGCGCGAACGCGAACGGCCAGCTCGGCGACGGGACGACCACATCGTCGCCGCGATGGGTGCGCGTGAGCGGCCTCGCGGACGCCGTCGAGGTCTCGGCCGGCCGCGGCCACACGTGCGCGGTCACCGCCGGCGGCAACGTGCTCTGCTGGGGCGGCAACGAGGCGCTCCAGCTCGGCGCCCCGAGCACCCTGGCGCGCTCCGAGGTGCCGGTGGCGATCGCAGGGCTCTCCGGGACGTCGGTGCACGTGTCCGCGGGCGAGAACCACAACTGCGCGGCGGTGGACGGCGCGCTCTACTGCTGGGGCGGCAACACGGTCGGTCAGCTCGGCGACGGAACGACGGCGTCCCGCGCCGAGATCGGCATGCCGATCGGGACTCCCGGGAGGCCGCTGTTCGGAGGCGTCACGAGCGTCGCGGCGGGCAGCAACTTCACCTGCGCCATCGACGGCGTCGCCCTGTTCTGCTGGGGAAACAACGCGCAGGGCCAGCTCGGGGACGGAACGACGACGCCCCGCCGCGTGCCCACGGCCGTCAGCGCCCCCACGGCCACGGATCCCGTGCAGGTCGTCGTGGGCCGCTCCCATGCGTGCGCCCGCATCCGGCGGGGCGCGGTGGTGTGCTGGGGCAACAACAGCGTCGGGCAGCTCGGCAACGGCACGACGATGTCGCGCGGGTCCGGCGATCTGACGACCGATTTCGGAGTCGCGTCGTCCCTCGGGTCGGGCACGCAGCACGTGGTCGCCCGCAGGAGCGACGGGCAGGTCTGGGGCTGGGGCGACAACCTCGCGAGGCAGCTCGACCCGATGCTGCCCGCGGTCAACTCGATGCCCGCGCGGCTCGGCGGCACGGTGCTCACGGACGCCCTCTGGGCGGGCTACTCGACGTCCTGCTGGTGGACCTCGGGCGTCGGCCCGACCTGCATCGGGCGCGTCGCGCTGCCCTGAGAGTCCCCCGGCGTGGGGGCGCGGCCTCCCGCAGGAGTCGCGCCCTCGAGGGGAGCGTTCAGAACACGTCGTCCGCGAGCGGGGTCCCGTCGACTTCGCGGGCGCTCGGCGCGGTCGGGCGCGTCGACGGGGTCGGCACCACCCTCGTCGGAGCCGGGCGGGTGGGAACCGCCCGCGGCGCGCGCTCCGGGGACGCCACCGGCGTCGACGGGGCCGGGGTCACGGCGACCGCAGCAGGCGGCCGGGGCACCACCGGCGCGGAGGTCGGAGCGACCACCGGCGCGGAGGTCGGAGCGACCGCGACAGGCGCGGAGGTCGGAGCGACCACCGGCGCGGAGGTCGGAGCGACCGCGGCAGGCGCGGGCGACACCGCGGCTCCCGCCTGCGCCGCGGAAGGTGCGGCATCGACAGGAGCCGCCTCGGCCGGACTGGACGCAGCTCCAGCGGCGGGCGCCGGGGGAGCCACCGCCGGGGGAGCCACCGCCGGGGGAGCCGAGGGCACGGTGGGCGGAACGGAGGGAGCGCTGGCAGCCAGCGGGGCCGAGGTCATCCCGCTGCGGGCGAGGTAGATCCCCCAGCCCGCGAGGGCGAGCACGACGACCACGCCGAGACCGACGCCCGCCACCCAGCGACCGCGCCGAGAATCGGGGGACGACACCGCCTCGGGCGGCTCGGGGATGTCGCCGATCGGCTGCAGGTACGGGCTGGGCGGCACGATCGACGGCGACGTCGATTCGCGCTCCGCGGGGTCGGACCCCATCGGTGTCGCGATCACGCCAGACCCCTCGCCCGACTTCGGCTGCACCCACGACGGCGTGGCGTCGCTGTGGCCCGTGGGGGGCGAGAACCCGGGAAGGTTCTCGAGAGACACCGCCACCGAGATCTCGAGCGGCACGACCGGATGCTCGGCGACGGCGGTGGAGGCCACCGCCGACGCGGGCCCGCCCATCACGACGACCGGCGGCGGCAGCGCCAGCGCGCCCCCGGGCGGGGGCGGCATCGGCACGGGCGGCTGCGACATGCGCAGCGTCGGACGCGCCTGGCCGGGCGTCGCAGGAGGCGGGGGACCGAACCGCACGGTGGGCTTCGTCGAGCCCGGCGAAGGCGCCGGGGGACGCGTCGACCGGGCCGCGGCGTCCGCCGCCTGCCGCGACGGATCGGGAGCGAGCGACCGCGCGCTCATCGGCAGCGCCAGCCGCTCCACGAGCTGCTGCGCGTTCGGGCTCGCCGAGGGCGCCCCGAGGATCATCGACAGCTGGGTGAGATTGCCGAGCTTCGACTGCTCGGCGGCGATCACGTCCTTCATCAACACGCCGAGCAGGTCGGCGATGTGCGGCGCGTCGATGGCGAGCGCCTGCGGCATCGCCGTCGCCAGCTTCTGTCGGAGCACCTCGCAGGAGTCCGGACGCAGGTCGGGATCCCGGGAGAGCGCCGACATCACGATGGCATCGAGCGCGGGCGGCAGCCCCGACACGAGGGTCCCGGGCGGACGCACCTTCGGGTCCCGCACCGCCTCGAGCACCTGGAGATCCGACTCGCCGTCGAAGAGCCGACGGGACGTGAGCATCTCCCAGAGCATGATGCCCAGGGCGTAGAGGTCCGTGCGGCGGTCCACGCGCAGCCCGAACGCCTGCTCGGGCGCCATGTAGCGGACCTTGCCCTTGAGCAGCGCGCCCTGCGTGTTCTGGCTGCGCTCGGCCGCCTTCGCGATGCCGAAGTCGATCAGCTTCACGTGGCCCTTGAACGCGAGCAGCACGTTGTGCGGCGACACGTCGCGGTGCACCACCCCGAGGTTCTCACCGGCCTCGTTCGTCAGCTCGTGGGCCGCGTGCAGGCCCGACGCGAGCCGCATCACGATCGCGACCGCGACCTCGGGGGCGAGGCGGAGCTTCTTCTGTCCCACGACCCGCAGCAGCTGCGCGAGCGACGTGCCCGCGACGTACTCCATGGCCATGAAGTACGAGCCGTCCGCGTCGCCGAGGTCGTGCACGTGCACCACGTTCGGGTGCTCGATCCGCGCCGAGAGGCGCGCCTCGTCGAGGAACATCTCGACGAAGGCCGGATCTTCCGAGAGGTGCGGGTGCACGACCTTGATCGCGACGTGCTTGGCGAACCCGCCCGCGCCGCCACGCTTGCCGAGGAACACCGTCGCCATCCCGCCCGACGAGAGGCGGGCGACGATCTCGTACCCGGCGATGAAATCCCCGACCTTCACGCGACCTGGACCCTATCGCCGTTCCACCCGCGGGACAAACGAAGCGCACCCGAACCCGCGAAGCCCTCGGCCGAACGCGCCCTCACGGCGCCCCGCGCACGTCGAGCTCCACGCGCCAGCGCTCACCGTCCCGCGCGAACGCCTCGAGCCGCAGCGTGCCGACCTCGGTGACGGCTGCGCGCAGCCGGACGGGGACGAATTCGCCCGTCGCGCGGTCGGCCGACGTCAGGGTGGCCTCGATCCGGGAGAGCTCCTCGAGCTCCCCCTGCCACCGCTCGAGGAGGGTGCCCGGCCCATCGTCCCGCCGGACGCTCGAGCCGAAGAACCGGAACGTGACCGGCTCGCCGACCACGAGCCCGACCTCTTGCGGCGCGGCCTCCGCCTCCGTGCCCTCCTCCATTCCGAAGGGCGCGACGCAGAGCGCGCTCACGGGGGGCTCGATCCCCGGCACCGCAGGCATCGAGGACTCGACGCCGACGTAGAAGCTCTGCGCGGTCCCACCGCGGATCCGCACGCCCCGGCCCCGCCGGACGTACGCGTAATACGCCGCGCCTCGGGCGACCGCGAGGTCCAGGTCGGCGCCCCCGAGCAGACGGGCCGGCGGCGCGCCCTCCGCGGCGAGCCAGCCCTGGAGGGTGTCGAGGATCCGCCCCGCGAGGGCGGGCGCCTTGAGCACGCCGCCGTTGAACAGCACCGCCGTGGGATGCAGGAACGTCGCGCCCTCGGGCGACGGTCCGAAGCCTTCGAGGTCGGCGGTCGCACCGATCTGCTTGCCGAGAAACGCCGCGAGGTGCCGCGTGACGGCCGCGTCCTGCGCGTACGGCAACCCCAGCTGAGTGAGCGCGCCGCGGGGACGCGCGAAGGGGCGCGCGTCCGCGGCCACCGACGGGAAGAATCCTTCGACGAGCACCCGCGCGACCTCGTCGCGGGTGAGCTCGGTGCGGAGCGAGCCGCCGATCAACCGGCTGCCGCGGCTCGGCACGACGATCGGCGCGGCATCGGGCGCGCCCTCGGCCAGCAAGGCCTCCTTGGCCGCACGGCAACCGTGGGTGAGGGCCGTGACCTGCCACGCCTCGAGGCGGTGGCCCTCGGCCTCGACCTTCGCCCGCACGGTGTGCGCGAGCGCGAGGTCCATGTTGTCACCGCCGAGCAGGATGTGATCGCCGACGGCGATCCGCCGCAGCTCCAGCGCGCCCTCGCGCTCGAGCACCGCGATGAGCGAGAAGTCGGTCGTGCCGCCCCCGAGGTCGATGACCAGGAGCACGTCGGAGACCCGCACCTCGGAGCGCCACGCGCCCTCGCTCTGCTGGATCCACGAGTACAGCGCGGCCTGCGGCTCCTCGAGCAGCACCGCGTGGTCGAGGCCCGCGGCCCGCGCAGCCTCCGCCGTCAGTTCGCGGGCGGCCGGGTCGAAGGACGCGGGCACGGTGATGACCACATCCTGCGCCGCGATGGGCGCGTCGGGATGCTTCGCGTCCCACGCATCCCGCAGGTGCGAGAGATAGCGGATCGACGCGTCGAGCGGCGAGATCTGCACGACGTCGGCCGCGTCCGGAGGGAGCCCCGGCGGAAGGATCGGGGCCCGCCTGTCGACCCCGGGATGACACAGCCAGCTCTTGGCGCTCGACACGAGGCGCATCGGGGTCTTGGCCCCGAGGCTGCGCGCGAGCTCGCCGACCGCGACCGGCGGCGCGCCGTCCCACGGCAGGGCGAGCGCGCCTTCGGCCAGCTCCCCGGGGTGAGGGAGATACAGGAACGAAGGCAGCAGCGGGCGCGCCTCGACCTGAGAGGGTGCGGTGCTCTGCGGGATCTCGAGCACCCGCTGCGCGACCTGCTCCCCCTCGCTCAGATCGAGCTCGACGTAGGAGAGGGCCGAGTGCGTGGTGCCGAGATCGATCCCGATGGCGAACGACGGCGAGGTGTCACTCACAGCTCCACCTCCGCGGGCGCCAGAACCGTCGCATCGTGACCCTCCGCCGTGCGGGGCAGCTTCACCTCGACGGCACGCCAGCCGCGGTGGGTGACGGTGCCTCGGAACGGCGGCTCTCCAGTCACGTGACCGCTGAGCCGAACGGCGCGCGCGTCGTATCCCTTCTCGAGCGTGATCCGGGTGCCCTCCTCCTCGGCGCGCACCGGGACGACCGGCACGTGCTCCTGCAGGGCCTTGCGGCAACCTTCATGAACGACGCGGGCCGACGCACCGATCTGTCCGTCGGTGTATCCCGAGAGATCCTCCTGCAGGAAATCGATGAAACGACCCTCCCGCTGAAAGAGCGCCAGCACCTGCAGCGCGGCGTCGGGCGAGGCCTCCTTGAGGACGACCTCCTTCTTCGGCGGCACGACCGGCACGGGCACCGCGACCGGGATCGGCGCCTGGACCTCGGGTTCCCGGGGGCTGGGCAGCGCGGGCGCGCCCGCCCGCAGCCGCTCCACGCCGGCCGCGAACTCGGCGTCGAACAGGGTTCGCATCCAAGCGACCCAGGACAGGTAGAAGAGCCGAGCGAAGAAGCTCGGCGGCGGCGTCGAATCGGCCTTCGGCATGGCGGCGCAGTCCTAGCACGACGGGCGCGGCCCGACCCAGTCACTGGCTCGGGAGAGCCCCGGTGCCCCGACCGGGCGCCCGCGGATCAGCGGACCCCGGGGGCTTCGTAACCGGTCTGCTCCACGTACTCCGAGTAGCCACCCCCGTAGAGGCGCGGCCCGGTCGGGCCGAGCTCCAGCACGCGGTTCGACAGCGCGCGCAGGAAGCTGCGGTCGTGGGACACGAAGAGCATCGTCCCGTCGAAGTCCTTCAGGGCGCCGACCAGCATCTCCTTGGTCGCCATGTCGAGATGGTTGGTCGGCTCGTCGAGGATCAGGAAATTCGGCGGGTCGTAGAGCATCCGCGCGAGGACCGCGCGGGCCTTCTCGCCGCCGCTCAGGATCCGGCACTTCTTCTCGACGTCGTCCCCCGAAAAGCCGAACGCCCCGGCGAGCGTGCGAAGCGAGCCGAGCGAGGCCCTCGGGTGCGCGTCGATCAACGTGTCGATGACGGTGCGGTCCGGGTCGAGCACCTCCATCGCGTGCTGCGCGAAGTAGCCGAGCTTCACGCTCGCACCGACCGTCACCGAGCCGCTGTCCGGAGCGCTGTCCCCCGCGATCAGCTTGAGCAGCGTGCTCTTGCCGGCGCCGTTCACGCCCATCACGCACCACCGCTCGCGGCGGCGCACCAGCATGTCGAAGTCCGAGTAGATCTTGCGGTGTCCGTAGCCCTTGACGACCCGCTCGAGCTTGGCGACGTCGTCGCCCGAGCGCGCGGGCTTCGGGAAGTCGAACTCGACGACCTTGCGGCGCCGAGGCGGCTCGACCTTCTCGATCTTGTCGATCTTCTTGACCCGGGACTGGACCTGCGCGGCGTGGGACGCGCGGGCCTTGAAGCGCGCGATGAACGCTTCTTCCTTGGCGAGCATCGCCTGCTGGCGGTCGTACTGGGCTTCCTTGTGCCGCTCGGCGATCGCCCGCTGCTGCTCGTAGAAGTCGTAGTCGCCGGAATACGTCGTGAGCTCGCCGCCGTCGATCTCGACGATCTTGGTGACGAGGCGGTTCATGAACTCGCGATCGTGCGAGGTCATCACGAGACCGCCCTCGAAGCTCCGCAGGAACTGCTCGAGCCAGAGGATGGACTCGATGTCCAGATGGTTGGTGGGCTCGTCGAGGAGCAGCGCGTCGGGCCGCATCAGCAGGATCCGGGCGAGCGCGACGCGCATCTTCCAGCCGCCGCTGAGCATCCCGACGTCCTTGTCGACGCTCTCGGGCGCGAAGCCGAGACCGGCCAGGATCTCCCGCGCGCGCGCCTCGAGACCGTAGCCGTCGAGCTCGTCGAAGCGGGCCTGCACCTCGCCGAAGCGGGTGACGAGCGCGTCGAGCTCGTCCATCCGCGACGGATCCGCCATCGCGGTCTCGAGCTCGCGCAGCTCGTGCGCCACCCCCGAGACCTCGCCGGCGCCGGCCATCGTCTCCTCGACGACGGTGCGCCCCTTCATCTCGCCCACGTCCTGGCTGAAGTAGCCGATGGTGACGTGCTTCTCGGCGACCACCGACCCGGCGTCGGGCGCCTCTTCCCGCACGATCATCCGGAAGATGGTCGACTTGCCCGAACCATTGGGACCGACGAGCCCGACCTTCTCGCCCTTGAACACGCTCATCGAGGCGTCGAGGAAGAGGATCTGCTGCCCGTGCTGCTTGGAGACCTGATCGAGTCGAATCACGGCGAGGCCAGGGTAGGAGACGCCCACCATTCGGCAACCCGGCGGCGCAGCCGGGGCTGGACGGGCGCCCGTCCGGGCCGCACACCCCCGTCGTGGCGAGCGCGCCCGGAGGCCCATGAGCAAGACGGTGGAGATCGACGTGGTGTCGGACGTGATGTGCCCGTGGTGCCTGGTGGGCAGCGCGCGGCTCGACCAGGCGCTCGCCGCCTTCCCGGAGGTCCGCGCCCGGGTGACCTACCACCCGTTCCTGCTCGATCCGTCGATCCCACCCGAGGGCCACGACCTCCGCGAGCGGCTGCAGCGCAAGTACGGCCTCGATCCCAACACCATGTTCGTGCGCGTGGAGCAGGCCGCCCGCGACAGCGGCGTGCCGCTCGACTTCTCGAAGGTCTCCCGGGTGGTCTCGACGGTCGCCGCGCACACGCTCGCACGGCACGCGGCCGGGCGGGGCACCCAGCGCGCGCTCGTGAGGGCCCTCTTCGACGCGTACTTCCTCGAGGGGCGAGACGTCTCCGATCCCGCGGTCCTCGCGTCGCTCGCGTCACGGCACGGCTTCTCCGAGGACGAAGCGCGAAGGCTCGCCACCGACGAGGACGAGCTCGAAGCGACGCGGATCGAGGCGGCCGGCATGGCGGCCCAGGGCATCACGGGCGTGCCGTTCTTCGTCTTCGACGGCGCGGTGGCGGTGAACGGCGCGCAGTCCGTGGAGACCCTGAAGGGCGTGCTCACGTCCTTGCTCGGAGACGGTCCCCGGCCATAGTCTGCGGACTTCCCGATGACCGAAGCCCGCGGCACCGTGCTCCTCGTCGACGACGCGCCCGAGAATCTCCGGATCCTCGCGGAGATGCTCCACAAGTCGGGCCTCTCGCCGCGGCCGGTGACGGGCGCGAAGGCCGCGCTCAAGCTGCTCGAGTCGGTCGAGGTCGACGTCATCCTCCTCGACATCAACATGCCGGAGATGTCGGGGTTCGACCTCTGCTTGCTCCTCAAGGCCGACCCGCGGCTGCGCGACATCCCCGTGCTGTTCCTGTCCTCCGCGCAGGACACGAGCCACAAGCTCGCGGCCTTCAGCTGCGGCGGCGTGGACTACATCACCAAGCCCTTCCACCGCGAAGAGGTGCTCGCACGCGTCGAGACGCACCTGCACATCCGGCGGCTGCAGGCGGCCGAGCGCGCCCTGCTCGACCGCACGCTCTCGGGGGTCGTGCAGATGCTCGTCGACTGCTTGCAGATGGCCTCCCCGAGGGCGTTCGACCGCTCCCACCTCGTGCGGCTCTGCATGGACCGCATGAGCACGCGCCTCGAGGTCAGCGAGCACTGGGCGTTCAGCCTCTCGGGCTCGCTGGCGTTCATCGGCTGTCTCGCGTTGCCCGAGGGCGTGGTGGACGAGGCGCTCATCCGCGGCGAGGTCCCCGAGGAGACCGAGCGGCAGTTCCGGCACCACGCGACGCTCGGGCGCAAGATGCTGCAAGGCATCCCCCGGCTCGAGTCGGTCGCGGCGATCGTCGGCGCGCAGTACGACGGCACGCCGCTGCCCGAGGGGTCGCCGAGCGTGGTGCTCGCGGCGCGCGCCCTGCGGGTCGCGCAGGCCTATTGCCGTGAGCTCTTCCTCGGTCGGAGCCCCGAGGTCGCCCTGGCGACGCTGCACGCGAGCCGCCCGTGGGACGTCACGCTCCTCGAGACGCTCGAAGGGTTCCGGCTCGAGGCGCCGACCGGCGAGCCGGTCGAAGGGGGCCTCGCCGATCTGACCATCGGGAGCATCATCGTTCGACCGGTGACGACGTCCGAGGGGCTGGTCCTGCTCACGGCCGGTCAAGAGGTCACCCCGGTCCGGCTGATGCGGATCCAGGAATACGTTCGAACCGGCAAGGTCAGCGATCGCTTCCTGTTCCGTCCGAAGCTCCGCGGCCCGGTGGGCTGAACCACCGACGCGGTCGACGGGGACGGCGCTCGCGGGAGCACGGCGCTCGCCCCCGACCTTCCCCTGACCAGACGTCGGAGCGACGCGTCGGAGCCAGGCGTCAGCGCCGCCCGTCAGAGCCGGACAGTGCGGCGGAACGTGTCGAGCCAGATCTGCACTTCCGCCTCGGAGAGCCGCGACCTGGCGAGGAGCGCGGGATCGAACCCGGCCTGCACGA
>CAIKNO010000717.1 GCA_903828805.1 uncultured Sandaracinus sp.
CCGCACCGGGCCCCGATGCTGCTGCTGGACCGGATGCTCGCGTGGAGCGAGGAGGCGGCGGTCTGCGAGCGCACGGTCCGACCCGGCGACTCGTTCGTCGAGGAGGACGGCGTCAGCGCCCTGCTCGCCCTGGAGCTCTTCGCGCAGGCGGCGGCCGCGCACGTCGGGTACCTCGGCCGGACCCGGGGCGACACGATGGGCTCGGGCGCGCTGCTCGGGACGCGGCGCATCGATCTCGCGGTGGACCGCTTCGCGCCCGGGGATGTGCTCGAGGTCCACGTGAGGCAGTTGATGTCGATCCCGCCGCTGGCGCAGTACGAGTGTGCGCTGCGGAGGCGGGGGGAGACCGTGGCGTCCGGGACCGTGAACGTGGCGATGGGGGCAGGAGAGGCGCGATGATCGAGAAGCCGAGGGCGCTGGTGACCGGGGGCAGTCGAGGAATCGGGGCGGCTGTCGCGGTGGCGCTGGCGCGCGCAGGCCATCCGGTGATCGTGCAGTACCGGTCGAACGACGAGGCGGCGCGCGCCGTGGTGGCGTCGATCGAGAGGGAGGGCGGCCGGGCGGAGCTGAGCCGGTTCGACGTGTCGGACGCCGAGGCTGCGTCCGAGGCGATGACGGCGTTGATCGAGCGTGGTCCGCCGATTGGAGTGCTCGTGAACAACGCGGGCGTCACGGCGGATGCGCCGTTTCCGGCGATGAGCCTGTCCCAGTGGCGGGACGTCACCCGGACCACGCTCGACGGCTTCTACAACGTGACCCAGCCTCTCGTGATGCCGATGGTGCGCGCGCGGTGGGGCCGCATCGTGAACATCGCGAGCGTGAGCGGTGTCGTCGGAAACCGTGGCCAGGTGAACTACTCGGCCGCCAAGGCGGGGCTGATCGGGGCGACGAAGGCGCTCGCCCAGGAGATGGCCAAGCGCAAGGTCACGGTCAACGCGGTTGCACCCGGGCCGGTCGAGACCGACATGTTCCAGGGAGCGCTCGCGCAGGGCACGCCGCTCGACGAGGTGCTCAAGCACATCCCGATGCGTCGCATCGGGACCCCCGACGAGGTCGCGTCCGTCGTCGCGTTTCTCTGCAGCGATGCGGCGGCCTACATCACGGGGCAGGTGATCGGCGTGAACGGCGGGATGTGCTGACGGGCGCGGTCGAATCGGTCACGAGGTCGCAGGAGGAGCGGATGGACCCTTTCGAGAGGCGAAGGGTGGAGGCGGGCGCTCTGCGCGGAGTGGGCGGTGCGCTGGCGTGGTGGATGGCGAGCGTGCTGGCGCTCGGGGGCTTCGTGGCGCGCGGGGACGCCGCGCGCGCGCAGGAGCGCGAAGCCGGGGCCCCCATCGACTTCTCGCTCGAGGAGACGTCGGGGCAGCAGCGCTCGATGCAGCAGGTGCGAGGACGGGTGGTGCTCGTCTTCTACGAAGATCGTGGGCACACCGACACGAACCGCGACTTCAAGTACCTGATGCATCAGTTCGTGGTCGACAACCACCTCGACCGCGACACGACGACGTATGCGGTCGCGAACATCGGGTCGCTCGGTTCCGGGGTCATCCGCGACATGGCACGCGTCGCGATTCGTGCGTTCGCGGCGCAATACGGGATCCAGATCTTGCTGGACTGGGACGGCGCGCTGCAGAGGGCGCCGATCTCGATGCGCGATGCGGCGGCCAACACGGTGCTGGTGGACCGCGCGGGGCGGGTGCGCTGGCACCACGTCGGGGCGATCGGCGAGGTCGAACGGCGCTCGTTCTTCAGGATGTTTCGCGCCCTGTTGCGCGAGGGTGCGGCCCGCCCCTGAACGGCGGAGCGAGCCTCATCCGCGGGCGAGCGGTGCCGATGCCGACACAGCCGCGCCGACCACGAGCTCGACGGAGGCGTCCGGCGCGAGCTCGGGCACGAGGTTGATGCCGAACATCACGCCGCCCTCCCTCCGCCGGAACGACGCGAGCGTCCGCAGCGGCTCCTTTCCGGCCTCGCCGGTGCGGGGATCGAGGGTGGTGATGACGCACCGCGCGCACGGCTTCGGGGCGCGAAAGCGCAAGGGACCGACCTCGAGTTCGGGCCAGCCGTCCTCGGCCCACGCGGGCGCGCCCGCGACGACGAGGTTCGGCCGGAAGCGGGACATCTCGAGGGGCATCCCGGCGCGCCTCGACAGGTCGTCGAGCGAACTCTCGGACGTCAGCAAGAGCGGGAAACCGTCGGCGAACGAGACGATGTCTCCGTCGCGCCCGTAGGCCGGATCGACGGGGCGCTTCGCGTCGTCCGGCATGCACACGAGACGAAGGGGGTCGCCGAGCAGGGCGCTCATCCACGCGCTTCCTTCCCGGTCGACGCACGCTTCGACCGGGGAGCCCCATACCTCGACGGCGGCGCGCGGCCCGTCGTGGAGGAGGGCCGGCAGCACGAGGTCGGCCTGCGTCGGGTGAGACACGCGCAGTCGATCGCCTTCGAGCGCGACGTCCACCTGCGCGAGGCGGGGGGCCGTGCGCTGCGTGACGAAGCGGCCGGCGGCATCGACGACCATCCACCGTCGGTCGTGTTCGAGACCCCGCGCGCCGACGCGCGCGCGTGGCACGTCCGTGCCACGGCACGACTTGATGGGGTACCGGACGATCTGTTGCAGCCTCATTCGTGGGTCGGCTGGAAGGGGGAGGCATGAAGCCCGAACGGGACGGTCGGTCGCGGGCTCATCGAGACCGGGGCGGGGGCGACCGCGTAGGCGTCATCGAGGCGCAGACTCAGCGTTTGCGCGAGCTTCCAGAGGAATTTCCCCGCCATCACCGGCTCGACCCGCATCAACTCGTGGAGGTCGGGGCGCTCGATCAACAGCAACCGCGTGGCCTCTCGGGTGCGGACCGTGGCGGAGCGTGGCCGTTGCGAGAGCAGGGCCATCTCTCCGAAATGGGCGCCCGGGCCGAGCCAGGCGATCGCCTGCTGGCCGCGCGAGACTTCCACCCGTCCGGTCTGCACGACGAAGAGGCCTTCGCTCACCTCGCCCTCGAGGACGACGACTTGCTCGGGTCCGAGCTCGAGCGTCCGGCTCACGTTCGCGACCTTGACGAGCTCGGCGAGGGTGAACTCGGAGAACAACTCGATGTGATGCAGCGTCGCGAACGTCCGCGTGACCTGCTCGCTCCGTCCGGACTCGCGGTCGCGCGCGTCCAGGCTGCGAGAGACCCGCACCGCGAGCGCGGTGATGTTGTCGGCCCCGCCGCGGGCGTTGGCGACCGCGACCAGCTGGGCCGGGATCTGCTCGACGTCGTCCGCGCCGAGCCAGGACGAGAGCTCCGCATCCTCGCCGAGGTAGCCGTGCAGCCCGTCGCTGCAGAGCAGCAGGGTGTCGCCCTCGAGCAGGTCGAAGAACAGCGTGTCGACGACGACGCGGTCGAGGGGGCCCACCGCGCGCGTGACGATGTTGGTGTGCTCGCTCTGCCGGGCCTGCTCGGGCGTCAGCATCCCGGCGCGGACGGCTTCCTGCAGGAACGTGTGGTCCTCGCTGAGCTGATGAATGTGGTCGTGGCGGCGCAGGTAGAGGCGCGAGTCGCCGACGTTCGCCATGACGCCCTTGGTGCCGCACACCAGCAGGGCCACGAGCGTCGTGCCCATCCCCTTCTTGCTGATGTCGGCCCTGCCCATCTCGTGGATGGCGTGGGACGCGGCGGTCACGGCCTCGCGCAGCAGCAAGGCGGCCTCGTCGATCGGGAGCGTGCCTCCGGCGATGGCCGCGAGCGTCGAATGCCGCGCGCGGACGACTTGCTGGACGACGCTGGCCGCGGTGCGGGAGGCGATCTCTCCGGCGGCGTGGCCTCCCATGCCATCGCAGACCACGTGAAGTCCGAGTTCGGCGTCGACGAGCCCGAAGTCCTCGTTGAGGGAGCGGGTGCGTCCGACGTCGGTGGCGAGGGCAGCCTGGAGTCGCATGATCGGAGGACCAGAGTGCCCCATGCGTTCGCGGTCCGGAAGCGAGAACCGGTTGGGTTAGGATGAGGACATGAGTCCCTTCGTGCGTCCTGGTCTCGTGCTCTTCCTCGTCTCGGGATGCGTCTCCGGAGAGGCTGCGGCCCCGCCGGCGTCGGCGCCTTTGATCGGCCCGAGCCACCTCGCGCAGACGCTCAGCGCGGCCGGTCGCGCGGCGGTCGACCGGGCTCCGGTGACGCCCCTGTTCTTCGGAACCGCACGCTCGTGCGCAGAGGCCGTCTTCAGCGCAGGGACGCACTTCTACGCGGTCTCGATGCGCCGGGAGGGGCACACCTTGCTCGTCCACGGGGTCGACCAGGTGCACTCGGCCGCGCCTGACGAAGGGGCCGCGGATCAGGCCCAGGAGATCGGGGCCGCGGAGGGCCGAGTGAGCGTGCGCGGACGCCCGGCGACCGTCCTCGTCAACGAGGGGATCCGATCGGTCGCGTGGGAGGAAGACGGCGGGTTCTTCTCGCTCGAGGTCGAGTGCGAGCGGCCCTTCGAGGACGTCCGGTGCACGGAGGATTCCTACCTGCTCGGCGAGGCCGCCGCGCTCGTGTCGCTGCGGGGGGCGCGATGAAGGCGCTGGCTCTGGTCTTCGCGCTGCTCGTCCCATCGATGGCGAGCGCACAGTTCACCTACCGGCCCGCCGGGGAGCTCGTGCCGGGCAGCGGTCGCGGGCGCGCCGACGCGACGGTCTACGCCCCGGGGATCCGCTTCCCCATCGAGGCCGCGCCGGCGTATCTGAACTCGCAGGTGTGGGGCGTGGGCGGCTACGCGGGTCGGCCCGGCTCGGAGTGCGACGCCGCCAACCGAAGCTTTCCCTGGCACGACAACTACTGCGAGTCGCGCAGCTGGGGCATGCCGATGTGCCCGTCCGGCGTGGGGCATCAGGGGCAGGACATCCGGGCCGCGACGTGCGACGACCGCACGCATTACGCCGTGGCGACGGTGAACGGCACGATCACCCAGATCGGCTCGTACTCGGTCTACCTGACGGGCGACGATGGACGCCGCTACGACTACCTGCACCTCCGGGACGTCGCCGTCCGCGTCGGCTCCCGCGTCGCCCGTGGCGCCCGGATCGGGCGGGTGTCGAACAACTTCGGAAGCTCGTCGACCACCAAGCATCTGCACTTCAACATCCGCATGACCGTGGGCGGGTACGGGAGCGTCTACGCGCCGACGTACATGTCGCTCGTTCGATCGTACGAGGCGCTGCTCGGCGTGTCGTCGTGCACGCCGCATTGCGAGGGCAGCGTCATCGTCGGCGCGGACTGCGGGCGTGGCAACTGCGCCGCGTACGGGGCGACCTGCACGACGGACACGCTCGGGACCCGCTGCGTGTACGCGGCGTGCCCTGCCCGCGGGACGGCCGACGTCTGCCTCGATGCCGACACGTCGGCCCATTGCGTGGAGGGGCTCCCCGCCAGCACCGGCGAGTGTGGCGCGTTCGCCGCGTACTGCTCGACGGCGGGCCGCAGCGCGACCGACGCGCGGTGCGTGTCGGCGTTCTGCGTCGCGTCGCCGGAAGAGCCGCCCGTCGCGCACGACGGCTGCTGGATCGAGGGCGGACAGTTGGCCCACTGCGACGCCCAGGGCAGCATCTCGCTCGAGCGCTGTCCCGCCGGTCAGGCATGCACGACCATCGCGGACACGACGAGCGAGGGCGCGCACTGCGCGCCCGCCGTCTGTCCGCCCACGGGGGACGTCACCCAATGCATCGATGGCCGCTACATCGCCCGATGTTTCGGCGGCTCCGTGGTGAGCGCCGGAGATTGCGGCGCGTTCGCCGCGTATTGCTCCACCGTGTCGACTGCAGGGGCGGTCGAGCCGCGGTGCGTGTCCGCGTTCTGCGTCGCGTCGGCGGACATCGCGCCCTCGGAGCGGGAGACCTGCTTGCCGGACGGCACGATCGCGCACTGCACGGCGGAAGGCGGACTGACGGACGGGATGGAATGCCCGGCGGGAACGGTCTGTGTGCTCGGCGAAGGCTCCGCGCGTTGCGAGACGCCGGCGGCCGACGCGGGGTCGGCCACGATGGATGGGGGAGGCGCTGGGGCGACCGATGGCGGGGGCGCCCTGGGCGCAGATGCCGCCTTCGGGGACGCGGGCGGCAGCGCACGGCCGCTCACGGGCGGGTGCACCTGCCGCGTGGCTGCGGGGCGCGGCGCTCCGGGGCCCGGGCCCGGGCTCTGGCTCGGGCTCCTCGTCGCGTGCGCGTTCAGTCGTCGCGTCCGAAGGCGCGTCGGTTGACCGTCGTTCCGATGCGGGGGGCGTCGTCCTTCAGCCGCAGACGAGGGGCATCTCGCAGGTGGTCGCGCCGAACGCGCCGCTCGAGGTCCCGCCACCGATCCACGTGATCGTGTACTGACCGGACGCTGCGCCCCCTTCGGTGTAGCTCGAGAACGTCAGCGTCCAGTCGTCCGAGACGCGGCACGGAGGCCGCCCCCCGGGGCACTCGGTGGCGCTGCCATTGGATGCCGCCGCGGTCGACGTGAGGGTCGATCCCGAGGTCGGCGGCAGCGTCGCTCCGCCGAACCCATGCACGTAGAACACGGTCGAGGGACGAAGGGGATCGACCCCGCAGGTGGTGGCGTCGAGCGCGTCCGAGAGCGTGAGCTGGATGGCCAGGCCGTCGGCGGGCCCGCACACGCGGGCGATGAACGCATTGTCCGCGACGGGGCCTCCGTCCACGGTGGCGCCGCCGTCCGTCACGCTGCCGGCGTCGAGGGATGTCGCCGCGTCGGCGCTCGTGCCCGCGTCGTCGGTCGTCGCCGCGTCGGCCGACGAGGCATCGACCTCGATGGGGCTGCCAGAGTCGACAGGGCTGCCAGCGTCGACAGGACCGCCGTCGACGGGCGCGGGCGAATCTCCGCAGCCGGCCAGAAGGAAGAGAAGGGAAGAGGGTGCGAGGATCGATCGAAGAGAGGTCATGGGCCGATGATGCTCTGTCGTAGCGCGGGGCTCAAACATCCATGCGCAGGTCGGGATCGGATTCACTTCGAGATGGGGGCCGGGCGTCGGTCGAGCTCGTTCGGCCGGGTCGAGGGCGTCTCGGGCGCCCGCACGGGGGCGGCGTTCGTGCGACGCTCGGACCATGCGCACGCGATTCGAGGAGCCCTGGGACCACACGCTCGTCGAAGGGGACGACGGCCGTCTGGTGCTGGTGGTCGTCGCTGGCTCGGTCGGACTCTACGACGTCGAGGTCGAGCTCGACGAGGCCGAGCGGGCGGAGGTCGACGCCCGCGGACATGAGGCGGTGCGGGCGCTCGCGGCGCGGGTGCGCCACACGCCCGGCGAATACCAGCACCGCGCGCCGGGCTTTCGGATCCTCCGCGCGTCGGCGCATCGGCGCATGCCGTGGGCGAACGGACTCGGGACCACGTCCGAGATCGCGGTCGCGCCGGAGGGGCGTGCAGATTGGTCGTGGCGGCTCAGCCTCGCCGACGTCGCAGCCGACGGGCCCTTCTCGGCGTTGCCGGGGATCGATCGGCACCTGCTCGTCGCCCGCGGCGCGGGCATGGCGGTCACGATCGACCTCGGTCCCGAGCACACGATGACCACGGCCTCGCCGACGCTCGCGTTCGCGGGGGAGTCGCGCACCTCGTGCCGGCTGCTCGAGGGTCCGATCTCGGATCTCAACTTGATGGTGCGGCGCGGACGGGGCGTGGGTGCGCTGCGCTCGGTCCGGCTGCCCCCCGCCGCGGCGTTCGTGCCCAGCGCGGACGATGTCGTGCTCCTCGTGCTCGAGGGCGCGCTCGACTTCGGCCCCGAGACCCTCGGTCCGCTCGACGCGCTCCGGATCGGATCCCGCCGCCGGACCCTCGTCGCCCGGCATGCATGCACGGTCGCGGTCGCGTCGTTCCGTCCTGACTGACCCGGCTGCCCCGAGCGCGTCTCGAGCTCTCGCGCCGCGCTCCGATGCGACGCCGCGGTTCGTCACCACCGCGGCGAGCACGGGGACCGGAGCGACGGGTGAGAGGATGGGACCCCGTCGTCGAACGGGGGCTGCCCGGGGCGGAACCCCATGGCAGATTCGCTGCGTGGCGTTGCAGGGAAGCTTCCTCGTCGGACGGGTGCAGGGCGTGGCCTTGCGGGTGCACTGGTCGACGCCGCTCGGCATGCTGTTCTTCGGGCGCTTCGCGTTCGTGCCCGGGTTCTGGCTCGGGTACCTTCTGCTCGTCGGCGTGCACGAGGTCGGGCACGCATGGCTCGCCCATCGCATGGGGCTTCGGCCCCTCGGCATCGAGATCCACGCCCTCGGGGGTCAGTGCCGCTATGCGGGCGACGTCGTCTCGCCGTGGCAGCGCTCGGTCGTCGCGTGGGGAGGCGTGCTGGCCCAGGCGGCGCTGCTCGCGCTCGCCCTGGTCGCGCGGCTCGCGCCATGGCCGTCGAGCGCGGTGCTGGACCAGCTCTTCGACGCGCTCACGTGGACGAACGTCTGGCTCATGGGGCTGAACCTCCTGCCTCTGCCGCCCCTCGATGGGGCCGAGGCCTGGCCTCTGTTCGGGTTGCTCCGCGGGAAGCTCGCGCGCCGGCGCGAGAAGGCGGCGCGCGGCCGCCTCGTGCGGAGCGCGCGTGACGCGCCGGGGCCCCTCGACGTCGGCGCGGTCGACGACGCGGCGGTCCGGGAGACCGTGCGTCGGGCCCTTGCCGATGCGGCGAAGGGGGCCCGCCGCGGACCCCGCAGCGGGGCGTGACCCCGGGCTGCGCGCCCTCATGTCCGCGCGGGCGAGGGTGGACGTCGAGGGACCAGGGGTTCGTGCTAGACCCTGGGCGATGTCCGAAGACGCGCTCCTGGCGCTCGAGCAAGCCGAACTGCCCCCTGCCGGGCGTCGGCTCTTCTGCAATCGCACGCTGAACCTGCGCGCCATCGAGGCGATCGGGTTCGACATGGACTACACGCTCGTGCACTACCGCGTCGACGAGTGGGAGCGCCGGGCCTACGAGCACCTCAAGAAGCGCCTGATCGCGCGGGGCTTCCCGATCGAGGACCTGCAGTTCGATCCCGAGGTGGCCGTCCTCGGTCTCATCCTCGACGTCGAGCTCGGCAACATCGTGAAGGCCAACCGCTTCGGGTACGTGAAGCGTTCGTCGCACGGGACGCGGATGATGCCGTTCGAGGATCAGCGGACCGCGTACGACCGGACCGTCATCGACCTCTCCGACCGGCGCTGGGCGTTCTTGAACACGCTGTTCGGCCTCTCGGAGGCGTGCATGTTCGCGCAGCTGGTGGACCGGCTCGACGCCGGGACGCTGCACGTGACGTGGCAAGCGTCGCCGGGCGTCGATCCGGATGCGCCGGTGCGGGACGGCCTCCTGAGCTACGCGCAGCTCTATCACATCGTCCGTTCGAGCCTCGATGCCACGCACATGGAAGGCGCGCTCAAGGCGGAGATCATCGCGTCGCCGGAGCAGTTCGTCGTCCTCGACCCCGAGCTCCCGCTCGCGCTCCTCGACCTCGCGAGCGCCGGCAAGAAGCTCGTCGTCATCACGAACTCCGAGTGGCACTACACGCAGGCGATGATGTCCTATGCCTTCGACCGGTACCTGCCGGCGGGCAAGACGTGGCGCTCGCTGTTCGACCTCGTCATCGTCGCGGCGCGCAAGCCGCTCTTCTTCACCGAGCGCATGCCGGCGTTCGAGGTGCTCGACGAGGCGGGGCATCTGCTGCCGGCGACCGGCGCGCTCGAGGTGGGCAAGACGTACCTCGGGGGACACTCCCGGCTCGTGGAGCGCGGCCTCGGCGTGCCGGGTGAACAGATCCTCTACGTGGGGGACCACATCTTCGCGGACGTGAACGTCAGCAAGAGCGTGAGCCGCTGGCGCACGTGTCTGGTGATCCGTGATCTCGAGAGGGAGCTCGATGCCCTCGCGTCGTTCGGTGACGCGCAACGCGCGTTGAGCGAGATGATGGCGAAGAAGGAGTTGCTCGAGCACCGCTACTCCCAGCTGCGGGTGACGGCCCTCCGGATCGAGGAGGGATACGGCGACCCGCCCGAGGGGGTCACGCTCTCGATGTTGAGGGCGAAGATGCGCGACCTGCGCGCGGGGCTCGTCGCGATCGACGAGCGCATCGCGCCGCTCGCGCGCAGATCGGGCGAG
The DNA here is from genome assembly GCA_903828805.1 of uncultured Sandaracinus sp. Classification (GTDB taxonomy): domain Bacteria; phylum Myxococcota_A; class Polyangia; order Polyangiales; family Sandaracinaceae; genus Sandaracinus. The sequence goes on from CAIKNO010000717.1 coordinate 10,063, forward strand.
CTCGCCAGCGGTCGCTGGGGCCTGCTGCTCCGGACGGGCAACGACAAGAGTCACCTGGCCCGACAGATCGAGCGGCACGCGGACGTGTACACGTCGCGGGTCTCGAACTTCCTGCACTCGACGCCGTTCGTCTACCTGCGCTCCCCGCGCGGCTCCCTGCCGCACGATCCCGGACCGGAGGGCGGCATCGCCTGACGCTGCGAGGAGGTCTTCACCATGCGTTCTTCACACGGGCCCGAGCCACGCGCGTCGGGCGAGCCCACGGGTGATCCGTGGCCGAGGCGGGCCCGATGACCGCCGCCGAGGCGCTGCCGTGGTGGGCACGGCTGCTCTTGCTGCGGCCCCGCACGGTCGAGGCGTCGCTGTCGCGCATCGCGTCGTCGGGCCGGCATCCGCGGGTGCCGAGCCCTTTTCAGATCGCGCTCGGTGTGGCGCGGATGTGGCACCGGATCGTGTTCCGCAGTGAGACGATCGGGACCTCCACGTCGCACCGGGTGCGCGCGACCTGGAGGGCCCGGCTGCTCGCGTGGAGGCCGCTGCGTTTCCCGTTCCTGGTCGCGGAGCGGGCGGTGGCGCCGCTCGACGCATCGGGTCTGTTGAGCCCGTCCTGGCGCATCGAGCGGCACTTGCTCGGCGCGCACCACGACGGCGCGCAGCTGGTCTACGACCTCGAGATCCTCGCGGCGGCGCATCCCGGCGCGCTCGAGCATGCGCGAGACGCGGCCCGTGCAGTCGTCGACGGAACGCATCCGCGTGCCGCGTGGCTGCGCGATCTCTGCGTGTTCGAGGGCTACCACGAGCAGCTGCTCGTCGCGCTCGAGGACGCCTGCGAGCGTGGCCCCGCGGTCCCCGCGCATGCCGTGGACGACCCCGATATCTCCTTCGCGGGTTACCTCGCGTGGTGTGCGCAGCAGCCGTCGGGGCCGGCGGAGTTCCGTGCGCTTCGGCGCGCCGGCCGTTTCACCGTGGCGAATGGCCGACGCGACCTCGAGCCCGCCGCCACGCAGGAGCCCTCGTGATCGACACCATCCTCGGGCTCGATGC
>CAIKNO010000718.1 GCA_903828805.1 uncultured Sandaracinus sp.
GCCAGGTCGCTGCGCATTCGCCGCGCGGCGCTTCCAGGCATCGCGTGATGTGACCGTCTGCGCTCAATATTACCCACCCCAGCCAGGAATTTGCGGTGGTGATCTAGTTTCCGGCAGAAGCAGCGGATGGAACTGCATTCGTCGATCGATCCGCAGATCTTGGCGCGCCTGGATTCGTTCATCGCTCCGGTGTTGCACTACGCGATCACGCGTCAGCAGCGGCGCGCGCTCGGCCGGACGTATGTTCGGGGACTGCTCGGATCGAGCGCGCGAAAGAACGTCGAACAGATTGTTCGTTCGGAGCGAGGGCTGGCCTCGGCGCCTGCCCACGAAAGGCGCATGGGGGAGATGTTGCGGGACGACGACTGGCGACACGATCTCGTGATGTGGGAGGGCGGTCGGCGCCTGCTGGAACAGACTTCTGGCTGGAGCGCCTACACCCTGGACGATACGGCGCTGCTCAAGCAGGGCACGGATTCCGTCGGTGTTCAGGTCCAGTACGCGGGCTGCCTGGGTCACACCGCGAACTGTCAGGCGATCGTCACGATCGGCATCGCCCAGGAGCACGTCTCGGCTCCCCTCGCGGCGGAACTCTTCCTGCCGGAGAAGTGGGCGCGCGACCTCACGCGCCGCGAAGCCTGTCACGTCCCCTCGACCGTGACGTTTCGCACCAAGACGTCGATCGGCCTGGATCTCGTGCGACGACTCGATCTGGAGGGGTGCCCGAAGTGGCCGCTACTCGCCGACAGCGCCTACGGCGAATGCGTGGAGTTCCGAGAGGCGGTGACCCGACTGGGGTTTCCATGGGTGGTCGGCCTCGGCTTGGACACGACGGTCTGGCCCGCGGGGTTGTCTTTCGATCCGCTGCCCCGTCGCAGTCATCGCGGACGCCCGGTCGTGCGCGTGCATCCGACGGTGCCGTGTGCGCCCCGCACGGTGACGGCGTTCGCGGCGACGCTGCCGGACGTTGCGTGGCAACGCGTCTGCTGGCGTCACGGGAGCCGCGGACCACAGATCGCACGCTTCGCCGCCGTCCGCGTGCGTCCGGCGCACGGTTGGATGAACGGCGGGATCGATCCGGAGAGCCTTTGCGCCGAGGCGTGGCTTCTGCTGCACTGGCCCGACGACAAGCCCGCGCCCACGAAGGCGTGGCTGGCTTCGCTCCCGGCCGACACGGCGATCGAGACCCTCGTCGGGTTTGCGCGTCTGCGCTGGCGTGTCGAGCGCGACAATCGAGAGGGAAAGGGCCTCGCGGGCCTCGACCACTACGAGGGTCGAACGTGGCAGGGCCTGCACCACCACGCGGCGTTCGTCGTCCTTGCGCAGCAGTTTCTCGCCACCGAACGCGCGTCGGAACTGGCTGCCATAGAACCCATCGACACCATTCCGCGTGCGATGAAACCCGCCACGTCGGTCGCCGCCGACGGGGCCTTTCCCCCCTGACGATCCCGCGCTCCCCACGCCAGGTGGAATGGACGCCTCGCCGACTGCTCCGCCCGCCCCCCGGCCCTATCCACACGCCGCGCGCAGCACCTTCGAGATTACGCGGTGGTTGAGCCGAGCGCTGGCTCGCTTCGGGCTGCCGTGTTGCCCGACGTGCCATCGCGCGAACGAGCGCCCCGACGCTGCGAGCAAAATCACGAGTCGAAAACTGGACGACTTCGATCTGATCGCTGGCTGGAGTGGGTAATACTCAAGAGGTGTGGATCAATGCCTCGCGGGAGGGCGTCGGCGCCTGAATTCCACCGCCCCTCGCTCCCGCCGATCGAGCCGAGTGCGCTGTCGTCGTCTGCTCGTCGTCGGTCCGCTCGGGGTCTCGCGTCGCTGGGGGTGATGGAATCTCGCGCGGGGCTCAATCCGCGCGCGGCTTATCGCATGAAACACATGGAATTACGGTGGCTTACACGTCGGTATGACGACTCTCGCCCGCGCTTTGGGGGCTACGACAAGCGAGCGGCGAACTGCAGGAGGTTCATGGTGATCGCGCCCATGAGGATCACGCACGTCGCCTTGGGAATGCCCCGCACCAGGAACTGCCGGATCCCGTGGTGCTCCTTCTGATGCGCGTTCGTGAGCTCGCACAGGCTCGCCCGTGCGCGGTACTGCTCCTTGGCCTCTGGCGTCTCCATGCGCTCACGCCACGCGATCACCTCGGGCGGCGCGCCCTCCTGCCGCAGCGTCTCGATCGACTTCGCCCGATCGGACGGCGGCACCAGCACCGTCACCTCATGCTGCGTCGCCTGCACGATGTCGTCGTGCTTGGCGTACCCGCCGTCCGCCAGGAGCATGTTCGGTGTCTCCCCGGTGCGCGCCTCGATCTGCTCGATCATCGGCGTCAGGCAGCCCATGTCGCTCCCGACGTTCGTGACCATCACGCCGACGATGGCGCGCGGCCCGCCTTCGCCTGATCCAGCGACCGCGTACTGAACGTTCAGCGCGGGGCGAAACCCGCCGTCGCCCATCTTCATCACGCGTGCGTCCACGTCGGTCGTCGAGGCACGCGCCTCCGTCTTCTTCTCACCCCGCCCGGCCTGCAGCGCCTTCACGGTGTCGATCGCCGCCTCCACGCGCGCCTGGTAGTCCCGCGCCGCCGCTTCGCGCCGCGCGCGCTCGGCCTTCGTGTGCTCGTTCGTGTCGTCGGCCAGAACCGCTTTGAGATGCAGCGCCGCCTGCTCCCGACACTGGAGCAGCGATCCGAAGGAGCGGAACGACGGGGCCGACGCCGCGGCGCGCGTCCGCGTGCCGTCCTGGGTGACGAGGTCGAGCGACAGCAGTCCCTTGTGCGTCAGCGTCGCGACGACGTCGGTGAAGAGCGCGTCGAAGGCGGCGCCGTGCTCGCGTCGAAACTTCGAGAGCTTGTCGTGGCTCACCGTGAGGTCGCCGACGATCCACCGGTATGCCGTGTCGCGCCGGATCAAACGCGCGATCTTGCGCGCGCTCCCGACGCCCTCGGAGATCGCGAAGCACCACAGGGTCAGCATCATGCGCGGGCTGAGCTGCGGACGCCCCGCGTCACCTGCGACCGACGTGACCTCGGCCGAGAATGCCGAGAGGTCGAAGCCGCCGAGAACCGTCCACAAGACCCGGAGCCGGATGAGTCACCGGAAGCGCGTCCTCGGGAACCTCGAAGACGATCACACTCTGGAGGCGCTGGGGCTCACGGACATGGGGATTCGCGACGCGCATCGTTACCATGTCAGGTAAACGCTGATGGGTGATCGAATATTTCCCCGACCCCCC
>CAIKNO010000719.1 GCA_903828805.1 uncultured Sandaracinus sp.
ACGGGGGCGATCGGGGCGGCCTGCGGGCTCGCCCCTTCTCCGCGGCCGCCGCGCGACACCACCAGCAGCGCGAGGGCGGCGGTCATCACGAGCGCAGCCGCCACCATCGCGGCGACCGCGAGCGGGCCCCGTCGCGCGCCCGGTTTGCCCGTCGAAGCGGAGCCCCCGAACGCGGCGGTCGATGCCGTCGGCGCGAAGGGGGCCACGGCCTCCACGCGGATGTCGAGGAGGGCGCCGGTCGCGTCGAGCGCGGCGGCCGGAGGCCGCGCGCCGGGGGCGGCCCGTCGGGCACCGCTGGCGCTGCGCGTCGCGTCCATCGAGACGAACGAACCCGTCGGGGGCGTGACGGTCGTGGCGTCGTCGTCGCCCGGCTCGGCTCTGTTCGGGGCCGCCGCGAGGCTCCCCGGACTGCTCGTGCGGAATGCCTGGCCCGCGGACGCCGGGGCCGATCGCGCGGCGGAGCGCATCCCGGCTTCGATCTTGGCGAGCGGTTCGCCTCCGTGGCGCCGGACGAACTGCACGATCTCCGCGCGCGGGCAGGGCGCGATGGCGGCCCGGAGCTCGCGGGCGAACTCGGCGGCGGTCGCCGTCCGCTTCTCGCGGTCGCGCTCGAGCGTCTTGGCCACGGCGTCGGCGACGCCGGCGGGGATCGCCGGGTTGATCTCGTCGAGGCGCGGGATCTTCAGGTTCATCACGCGGTTCAGGCATTGCGCGGGGCTGTCCCCGGCGAAGAGCCGGCGCATCGCGAGCAGCTCCCACGCGACGATCCCGAGCGCGAAGATGTCGGAGCGCCGGTCGACCTCGACGCCCTCCGCCTGCTCCGGCGAGAAGTACGAGAGCTTGCCTTTGACCTCGCCGCTCTGGGTGTGCGTGATGCGTTCGAGCGCGCGTGCGACGCCGAAGTCGGTGATCCGCGTGCGGCCGCCGATGTCGACCATGACGTTCTGCGGGCTGATGTCACGGTGCACCAGCGAGAGCGGCTCGCCGTAGTTCGAGCGGGCTTCGTGCGCGTCGTCGAGGCCCTGCGCGGCCTGCGCGAGGATCTCGACGGCGACCAGCGTCGGCACCGCCGAGCCGTCCCGCGCGCAGGAGCGCAGCAGCACGTTCAGCGAGACGCCGACGACGAGCTCCATCACGAGGAAGAGCGAGTCGTCCTCGGCGCGGCCGAGGTCGAGGGTCTGCACGACGTGGGGGCTCGCGATCTGCGCCGCGAGCTTGCCCTCGTCGAGGAACATCGCGACGAAGCGATCGTCCTCCGCGAGCGTGGGCAGCATGCGCTTGAGCGCGACCATCTTCTCGAAGCCGCCCTCGCCGACGAGGCGCGCGCCGCAGACCTCGGCCATGCCGCCGGATGCGATCTTGAACAGGAGCTCGTAGCGGCCGTAGCGGCTGCCGGTGAGTCCCTCTGTCTCCGCTGCACCCATGGGAAGACCACCACGATAGCAGAGTCTCGGCGCGCGGACCTCCGCGGCGGGAGGGCCCTCCGGCGCGCGGCCCGTGCCGACGGGGGCGCGTCCCGCCGTGGCGCGGACCGACGGGGGCGCGTTCCGTGGACGGGCCGGGCGTCGCGCGGCTACCATGCGGCGATGATCCGGTCGGTCGCGTGGCGTGTCTCGTGGGGGCTCTCTTTGGCGGTGCTCGTGTCGTTGGCGGGGCGACCGTCGGCGGCGGCGCAGCGGTCGGCCCCTCGAGCCGCCGCGACGCGCGACGCCTCGGCGTCGGAGCCGACGCGTTCCGGGCCGGAGCTGTCGGAGGCCGACCGCGCGGAGGCCCGTGCGCTCTTCGCCGCGGGCACGGCGGCGGTGGACGCCGGGCGTTGGGCCGACGCGGTGCAGAGCTACCAGCGCGCGTACGAGCTCACGGGCGCACCGTCCGCGCTCTTCAACCTGAGCTTCGCGCTCCGGGCGCTGGGCAGGTACCGCGAGGCGGTGCGCGGCTTCGACGCGCTCCTCGCGCTGCCGTCGACCTCGGACGCCATGCGTGAACAGGCCTCGGGCCTGCGGGACGAGGTCCGCGCGCGGATCGCGCTGCTCCGGGTGGACGGCCTCGAGGCTTCGGTCGCGCACACCGTGCGTCTCGATGGAGAGGACGTCCCGGACCCGGGCTCGCGTCCGTGGACGCTCCAGGCCGATCCCGGTCGGCACACGCTCGACATCGGCCGCGAGGGGTACGTGACCTTCGGCTGGACCGACGTCCTCGCGCCCGGGGAGATGCGCGACCTGACGGTCGTGCTCACCCCGGTGCCCCCCGAGGCGGCACCTCTGCCCCCGCCGGGACCCAACCTCGCCGAGGAACCCTGGCTCTGGGTGGTCGTGGGGGCGGTGCTGCTCGGCGCCGGCGCCGCCGGGGCATGGTACGCCGACGATCAGGCCCAGCTCCGCCCGGAGGCGCCGCCGGGGATGACCGTGCGGCTCTGACGGCCTACTCGCAGTAATGCTCGCCGGTCGTGAGCCGGCAGAAGCTCGTGTCCCCCGAGCCCTCGATGCAGCCCTCGATGTCGCAGCGATCGACCTCGGTCGGCGTCGCGGTTCCGCCCGCGGTCGCCGCGTCGAAGTCCAGCTCCGTGCGCCACCGGGTCCGCTGACCGACGTAGAACACGCGCTCGAACCGGTATCCCACGGTCGCCACCCGGTCGGGCGCGTCCTCGAGCGCGCTGCAGTTGGCCGACACGCAGAACTGCACTTTCATCTGCACGACCGTCTCGGGGTTCTCCGACACGACCGAGTAGTGCAGCGTCTGGGGCATCTCGCCGAGCGGCGTGCCCGTCCGTGCCCCACTCCTCCAGTCGTCCTCGAAGGCGACGTCGCCGGTCTCGACGTCCACGACCACGAAGCGTGGGGTGCCCGCAGGGGCGGCCGGGACCGTCAGGTCGATCTCGAACACGGCGTTGCGCGCGCAGCCGCCCGTGAGCAGACAGAGGAGACTCGAGAAGACAACACCCCGCATCGTGCGTCCGACCGTAGCACAGCACCCTGCGGGGACGGGGAGCGCCCTGCCGTACTACGCTCGCGCGATGGGCACGACGACACGACCCCGCTTGTGGGCGGGCTTGCTCCTGGGACTGTGGGGCTGCGGCGGGGGCGCGATCGAAGAGCCCGTGGGTGCCGGCACGCCCGGCGCGGCCCCTTCGGCCATCGCGCCATCGTCCGGCGGCGCCGCCGTGGGACCCGACGCGCCGTCCGGTGGCGACGACGTGCGCGCGTTGCTCGTCGATGCGGTCGCGCCCCACCTCTGCGAGGCCATGCGGGGATCGTTCATCGGGCTGCCGGGCGAGGGAGGGTCGGCCGGCGTGGCCGCGGGCAGCGATCCGACGGCCGGGCGCTGGTGGATCCGCACCTGCGAGTCGCGGGTCGACGGCGATAGGTTGAGCCTATCGATCACGGGGACCGGTTGGACCTGGGTCGATCGGGAGTCGATGGGCTTTCGCATCCGTCAGTACCTGCGCTTCGATGCCCGCGCCGCGTTCACCGCGGCGATGGACGTCGGCTACGACCGGTCGAGCCGGGTCGCGACGGTGTGGATGAGGCCGGGCCCCGACGTGACCGCGGCGGTCGAGCCGAGGGGCCTGGTGCGCGCCGAGGCGACGAACGTCGTGTCGGGGATCCTCGGGGGCCTGCTCGCCCTCGGTGGCGCGTCTCCGTCGGAGCGGGCGCAGCAGCAGGTGGCCGACGAGGGCAGCGCGACCCTTCGCGCACGCTTCGCGACGGGCTTCACCGTGACGTTCTCGATGGCGAGCGAGCAGATGGACTTCATGGTCGGCGCGCTCGGCCGGGGCGAGGTGCCGGTGCGCCCTTATCCTCCCGAGGCCGGCGTGGTGTGGTCGATCAACCAGCGCCTCTCGGTCTGGCCCGGCGGGCTCGACGTCCTGGGGCCGCTCGCCGATGGCCGCGGTCCGCAGGCGCTGGACCTCGGCCTCGAGGAGGGGGAGGGCGTCGTCGTCGACGCGCTCTGCGCCGACACGTTCGGGCGCTACTACGACCAGTCCCTCCAGGGGGGCACGGCCGCGCCGCCGGTCGGGGTCCGGGTGACGGAGCTCGCCGCGGCGGGCCAGTCCACCCGGGCGCAGCTGCCCTCGCTGGGATGCCCGACCCTGCTGCTCGTCACGCCGCGGCCCTCGGCGGTCCTTCCGGTGCGCCTGCGCGTGCGGGTGGCGCCGGGCACGGTCGCGAGGGCGGAGGCCGCGAGCGCGCCGCGCGCGGGGGCGAGC
>CAIKNO010000720.1 GCA_903828805.1 uncultured Sandaracinus sp.
ACACGTCCGCGCCGACCTCGCCGTCCAACCCGTCGATCTCCTCGACGACCATCCCGAGCGAGCGGCCGCGCGTGTGCACGACGCCGCGCGTCTGCGGGTGCGCGTCCCGCGCGACGAGGAATCGCTTCTTCGAACCGCCGGCACCACCGGCGATCCCGAAGCACATCGCCATCGCCTCGGCCGCGGCGGTGCCCTCGTCGAGCAGCGATGCACCGGCGAGGGGCAGACCCGTGAGGTCCGACACCATCGTCTGGAAGTTCAGCAGCGCCTCGAGCCGGCCCTGCGCGATCTCGGCCTGGTACGGGGTGTACTGCGTGTACCAGCCGGGGTTCTCGAGGACGTTCCGCAGGATCACGCCCGGCGTGATGGTGTCGTGGTAGCCGAGCCCGAGGAGCGAGCGGACCACCCGGTTCTCCGAGGCATATCCGCGGAGGCGTGCCAGCGCTTCCTGCTCGCCGAGCGCCCGATCGTCCGGGAGCCCAGGAAGGGCGAGGGGCCTTCGCAACCGGATCGCCTCGGGCACCACGGCCTCGGTCAGCGCGTCGAGCGACGCGAAGCCGAGCGACGCGAGCATCGCTTGCTGCTCGCCCGTCGATGGCCCGAGGTGCCGTGGCTCGAAGAGGTCGCCCGGCGCGAGCGGATCGACCGCGGGCACCGAGGACACGTCAGGGGAAGCGGGACGAACGACTCGAGCGGACAGGTCCAGCGTCATGGCGGTCCGAAAGATGGGGTGACCTTCGGCCGTCCGCAATGCGGGGCATCACGTCGTGCGCCGAAGGGTGGGGCGCTCCCCTGGGCCCCTCGCGTTCGACCGCGACCCGCGGAGCGGGCGTCGCGGTCGGAGGGCGCCCATGCCCACCTTCCGACCGCCACGCCGGTCCAGGCTCAATGCCGGCTCGGAGGCGTGCGCGACGCCGGGGGCGGCGCCCCGAGCCGCTCCGCCACGGTCCGCCCCGCGCCCTCGATCTTCTTGCCCGCCTCCCCCAGCTTGCCCCCCGTCGTCACCGCCGCCTCGCGGACCTTGCCCCCCGCGCTCTTGGCGGCGACCTGGACCGCGTCGCTCGCCTTGGTGATCGCGTCCTTGGCCCGCAAGGCGAGCCGGTCGATCGTGTCCTTGGTCCTCTCGGTCGTCTGTCCCATGGTCGCCTCGCTCCTGTCGGCGGGATGCCATCTCCCCGCCTGCTCGTAGGCGTTGCAAAGCCGCGACCACACGAGGAGGCCCGCGTTCCGGGCTGTTGCTGGCCCCGAGCTGCCGGCCCTCGAGACGTCCCGCCTCACGTGGGCGCCCGCGCCGCGTCGCGATGCCGCACCCCGAGGACGGGCCTCGGTCACCGCCCAGTCGAGCTCCGCGTGGCAGGCCGATCCGCCGATGCCCTCGTCCCTGGATCGTCGAACGGCCCCTCGAACGCCGCCCCCCGATCATTTTTTTTTTGGATCCGCACGATCCCCGTTGGAGCCCAGAAATCACGGGGGAATCGTCGATCGTGACCGGCCCCTGCGAGCGGACCCGCGCGCCGAGTGCGCACGCGCGCCTCGCCATCGTCGGACGAAGCGCTATGCTCGGCCCGCTCACGTTCTGCGCTTCCTGACGACGACGCCCTCTCGGTTCACGGGATTGCGGCCTTCGCCCTGGCGGTTAGGAATCGTGGGCACGGAGGCGCCTCGCCTTCGTGGCACCTGCGACCCCGCGGTGACCGGACGGTAGGTCCCGGACGGCCCGCAGTTACGAATCGAGTGAAAATCATGGGCAATCGTCTCTATGTCGGCAATCTCTCCTTCCGCGCCGACGCGGACTCCGTGCGCGAAGCCTTCTCGCAGTTCGGCGAGATCACGGATGTGCACGTCGTGTCGGATCGCGAGACCGGCCAGTCGCGCGGCTTCGGCTTCGTGACGATGGGCAGCGCCGACGAGGCCGCGAAGGCCATCGCCGGCATGAACGGCAAGATGCTCGACGGCCGCGCCCTCAAGGTGAACGAGGCCGAGGAGCGTCAGGGCGGCGGCGGCGGCGGTCGTGGCGGCGGCGGCGGTGGCCGTGGCGGCTTCGGCGGCGGCGACCGTGGCGATCGTCGCTACTAAGTCACACCAATTGCAT
>CAIKNO010000721.1 GCA_903828805.1 uncultured Sandaracinus sp.
ATCGAAGGGCAGTCCCGCCGCGGCGTCGACCGGCACGAGCCGCTCGCGCAGCCCCCGCCGTGCGTGGTCCAGCGCCCGAAAATGACAGTAGGGATTGTTGCCCGGGCGCCCGAAGAAGGAGTGCGCGGTGAACGAGCAGCCCCCCATGCACGTCTCGGCGTACGGGCAGGTCCGGCAGAATCCCCACAGCGACTCGACCGTGCGCGAGCGCGCGAACGCGAGCTCCGGGGATCCGTCCCAGATCGACGCGAGCGAGGTGTCCCGCAGCGTGCCGCCGACGTAATGGGAGGTCTGCAACGACGGGCATCCCTTGACGGCGCCGTCCGACTCGATGCCGAGCACGAAGCGGCCTGCCTGGCAGCCCGCGAAGTGATCCCGCCCCCCCGGAAACGGCGAGCGGAGCAGCGCCTCCTCCGGTCCGAAGAAGCCGAGGTTGTTGCCCGGCATCACGAGCATCCCCTCGGCGAACCCGCGCGCCTTCACGGCCGCGATCCGCGGAAGCAACCCCGTCAGTTCGTAGGGCTGGAGCAGCATGTCCGGACGGTCCGCGGCGCGTCCGAGCGGCGAGGTCAGCTGCACCTGCCAGCTGCGCACCCCGTGGGCCCGGAGCACGTCGTAGAGCGGCTCGAGCTCCGCCTCGTTGAGGCGGTTGAAGTTCGTGTTCGCCTGGACGGTCATGCCCGCGCGTTCGATCGCCCGCAGCGCACGCAGGGCGCCCTCGAAGCTGCCGCGGCGCGCCCGCATCCGATCGTGCGTCGCCTCGAGCCCGTCGATGCTCACCGAGACCCGCTGCATCCCCGCGGCCTGCATCCGGCGCGCGAGGGCCTCGTCGACGCCCCGGCCTCCGGTCGTCATGACCGGGCGGATGTCGCGCGAAGCGAGGGCGCGGACCACGTCGAGGAACCCTTCGTGGAGGTACGCCTCGCCCCCGATGAGCACGACCTCCTTGGTGCCCATCGCCGCGAGCTCGTCCACGACCTGCAGGGCCTTGGCGGTGTCGAGCTCGGTCTCGCGCGCCACGCCGGCCCGCGACCCGCAATGGGTGCACGCGTGGTCGCACCGCAGCGTCAGCTCCCACACCACGTAGCGCGGATGCAGGTCGCTTCGGCTGACGTCGAGGCGTCGTCGCGCGGGGCCGTCCATCGTGTCTCCGGGCTGCAGGGGCGCAGGACGTCCCGGCGACGCCCCTGCAGGCACCCCTCCCGACCGCCCGTCGCGGTCTGCATCACAGGAAGGGTGCCCCCACCGGGGCGTCCGGCCGGGACCGCCGAGCTCAGTCCATCGCGTCGGTGCCGCCACAGTCGGAGTCGACCATGTCGCCCGCCGTGTCGAACGCCCCGACGTGCACGGCGGCATCCATCTCGTTGCAGTCCAGCGCGCCGCAGTAGCCGTCGGAGTCCGTGTCGGTCGACGGGTCGGCGCACGTGCTCCCGGCATCACCGGACGGCCCCGCATCGAGGTCCGGGTAGGGCGCCGCCATGCCGTAGCAGGCCGACAGCGTCATCGTGAGCAAGGAGCCTCCGACGAGGGACAGCGAGCCTGTCAGCAGCCGGGCGCTCCGGCCCCGGTCACGGAAGGGGGCCGGCGACGCCGTGCCGCACGCCGGGCAGGCACTCGCGCGCGGGGGCACGAAACTCGAACAGGAACCGCACATCTCCATGGGCCAACCTCCTCCGAGAGCGTTCGACGGCGACCTCGCCGAGCCTCGACACGATGCCCGAACCTCGAGTTCGCCTGCAACATCGTCAGCGCGCCGCGTGGGGGCTCAACGCGCCCGGACCCGGCACACGCCCGGGCCGGACGAGGCGTCGCAGTACGCCTCCAGGTCGGCCGGAGGCAAGGGCGCGCACTCGGGGCACGCCGTCCCGGGCGGGCACACGAGGGCCGCGTAGTCCGCCGCGTGATCCACGGCCAGGGCCAGGTACGGCGCGCCGCCGCCGCACTCGCAACACGCGGCAGAGCGGATCACGCACCCGGCGTCCGTCGTGCAAGCCGTCGCCGGATCCCCGGCCCGGCCGAGGTCGCGCACGGCGCAACCCAGGTCCGCGCACACCGGCACGAGGAACGGGTTCGGCTGCGTGGCGCACGCGGGGCAGGCGACGGAGTCCGGGCCGCACACGTCGAGGCGGTGGGCGTCGACCTCACCCGGCCTCAGCGCGATGACGTCGTCGGCCGTCGGCGCCCCGCACACGCCGCAGCACGCGCGCGACGTGAGCACGCAGTCCTCCACCGTGCACATGCCCCCGTCCACGTCGGACGGGCCCGCGTCCCCCGGGGAGTGGCTCTCCGTGCAGGCGGACAGGAGACCGGCGAGGATCAGAGCGGCCGGAAGAACGGCCGCCGGAAGAACGGCCGCCGGACGCAGGGCCCCGGGGAACGGAGGGACGAGAGAGCAGAAGTCTCGAAGGGCACGTCGGGCGCTCGTCATGGGTCGTCCTCCGGTGTGCCGGAACGTCCCTTCGTTCCGGCCGACCGTGACAAGAGCACGTTCCGTTCCAGCGGGCCTCGCCGGCTCCGTGCGAAGAATCGGGTTGAGCGTTGTCTCGAACTCGTGCAGGGTCCAGGTGAGGATCAACGAAGGAACCGAGAGCGAAATGTCGACGCGATTTCCTCTCCGCATGAGCAATCCCTCCGACGCCCTCCTCGAGCGGGTGCGTCGTGCCCTTCCGGAACGCACGCCGGAGGCCGCGCCCGATCGCACGCCCAAGGCCACGTCCTTCGAGGGACGCCCCGAGGTCGTCGACCGCGCCCGTGCCGTCTCGTCGACGGACGGTCGTCCGGCGCCGCGCGATGCGAATCGGCCGACGTCCTCCGAGGAAAAGGTCTCCCGCACCGGCATGCCGATGGGCCCTCCGGAGGCGGGCGATGCGAAGGCCCGGGCCGACGCCGCCACGATGCGGCAGGCGATGGTCGACGCGGACGATCGCCGTCAGGACACGCGCGAGACCACGCAGCGCGCCGTCGACGCGTACCGTTCGGGCAACGACGAGGCGGGTGAGCCGCCGCTGCCCAAGCGCACGCCCGCCTGAGCGCTCGCCTGCCTGAGCGCTCGTCCGCGTGAACGAAGCGCGCCGCACCCGACGCGGCGCCCCGAGGCGCGGACGTGGTGAGCCATCGATGCGGTGCCTACGAACCTCCCACCGGAGGTTCGATCCATGTGTGGCATCAGCGGCGCCGTCGGCGCCCTCGACGACGACATCCGCGCCGCAGTGAGGCGCACCGACGAGGCGCAG
>CAIKNO010000722.1 GCA_903828805.1 uncultured Sandaracinus sp.
ACGACGATCGACGTCGCGCCGTAGCGCGCCCGGACGGCGTCGAGGGCATCGTCGAGAGAGCGCGGCTCCGGGCGCTCCACCTCGACCTCGGGGCCGGGCTGCACCAGCAGCGACACGCTCTGTCCGGCCGCCGAGGTGGGGATGCGGACCGGAACGATGCGGACCTCCTCCGGCCCGGCATGCGGCCGCATCACGACCCGCAGGCTCACGGTGGCGCCCGGGTCCACCTCGGTCGTCGTCACCGAGGCATCGACGATCTCCGATGTGTCTCGGGCGAAGCGCAGGTCGAGGTCGACCTCCACGCGCGTCGGACGGGTCTCGACGAACGGATTGGCGAACGCGAGCTCCACGACGTCGAAGCCCCGGAGTTGCTGCAGCGCGCTCGTCTGGCTCGGACCCGACGCCGAGTAGCCGCGATCGCGCAGCGTGACGGGCTCGCTCCGGCCGTCGAGCCAGACCCGCATCGTCGCGTCGAACATGACGTCGGCGTGATCCGAGGCGACGGCCTTCACCGCGCTCGCGATGCTCGTGAAGATCAGCATCGGGGTGATCGCCCGGTGCGTGCTGACCTCGAACGACCAGTCGCGGCGCTCGGCCTCGGGGATGCCTCGAATCTGCAGGCGCACGGGGATCATCGCGGCTGCGAGCGACTGATCGACGACGATGGCGGCCTGCCGGTCCTGGATCAGCGCGCCGACCGGGGCCACCGGCTCCGCGAGCTTGAACGATCGCTGCACGCTCGCGAGCACGTGCAGCACCCGCGCGACCGCGGTGGGCAAGCCCGTCTCCCCCGCCTCGAGCATCGGATGACCGAACGCGACGAGGCGGTCCCCGACGACGTGCGTCACCGTGCCGACGGCGTTGGACGCGATGTCCCCGCGCGACAAGGTGACGGCGATAGCACCCCCGTCGACGACGCGTGCGGCCGGCCCGCCGACCGCCGGCGTGCCCCCCCCGCCTCCGGCTTGGAGGACCTCGATGCCGAACGGCCCGAGCGCGTCGGCCAGCATCTGCACCGCGGAGGGCTCGAGGCCCCCCACCAAGAGCGGCGTGCTCGCCGGCTCGAGGGACGCGAACGACCCCGACGCGCCTGCCCCGACACGGGCTGCGAGGGTGCGCTCCGCGAGCCGCTCGCGCACCGACGCGAGCGCCCCCCGCGGCGTGGTGCCGACGTACGGGGACGCACGGTCGATGGCACGGTGCGGCGGCCGCAGCGCGGCGCGCGGCGCGCCCGCTCCGGGGAGCGGCACGATCCCTGGGAACGAGCCCGGAAGGAAGGGCCGGTCGAGCTCCCTCAACATGCTCCGGATCGGCGTCACGCCCGCGACCGGATGGCGCCCGAAGGGCCAGCCGTAGGCGTACGCGCCGATGAGCCGGCCGTCGATGAAGATGGGCGACCCGCTCATGCCGCCGACGGTCGGCGCATCCTCCAGGATGGGATGGAGGGTCCGGACGAGGATCAGGTCCTGGTCGGGGCGGAACTGATGCAGGACGTCGATCACCTCGACGTCGAAGCGCTCCGGTGC
>CAIKNO010000723.1 GCA_903828805.1 uncultured Sandaracinus sp.
CTGGCGGAGCGCCTCGTGATCGGCTTCCCGATCCGGGGCCTGGGCCAGACAGGCGGCTGCGAATGCGGTGGCGGCCCCGTCGGTCCGCCGTGCAACGACGAGTGCATCGCCGCGACGCCGCCCGCGCTCACCTCGGGGGCCATCTGCTGCCCGTCCACGAACGAGTGCGCCGCGTACGACGTCGACGCGCTCTGCGAGCCGGGGTTCACTTGCCCGACCGCCAACGTCGTCGTCGGCGAGGCGACGTGTGAGACGTCGTGCTCGATGTGCATGCGGAAGCCGCCGCTGCAGCCCGGCATCCTCGCGACCGACCTCGACCTCGTGGTCAGCGGATCGGACGAGACCTACGTCTCCGGCTACAGCCCCGGCGTCGCCCCGCGCGGCCCGAACTACGGCGACCTCGTGTTCGGCACGGTGAACGCCGCGACCGGGGACGTCGCCTGGGAGATCGTCGATGGCGCGCCCGAAGGCCCCATCGTCGCGGACCCGGACGGCTGGCGCGGCGGCGTGCAGGCGCCGGGCGACGACGTGGGCCGGTGGACGTCGATGGCGGACTCGGGCAGCACGATCTACATCGCCTACTACGACGCGACGCACGGCGCGCTGAAGCTCGCGACAGGCTCGCCGGGGGCGTGGACCGTGCACACCGTCGACGACACCGGAGATGCCGGACGATACGCATCGCTGGTGCTGCTCGAGGGCGGCGTGCCCGCGATCGGCTACCTGCGGATCGAACCTTCGATGGGCGGCTCCGGCCCGCTGACCAGCGCGGTGCAGGTCGCGGTGGCGGGCAGCGCCATGCCGGGCGCCGCGACGGACTGGACCCTCTCGCGCGTGGCCTCGGGCCCGATGGCGTGCCGTCCGCAGTTCTGCCCGACGGGCACCACCTGCCTCGAGAACGGCGAGTGCGTGGCGACCACCGCAGGGGGATGCTCGCCCGCGTGCCCCAGCGGGCAGGCCTGCGCGGGTGGCAGCTGCCAGGCCGCCCTCCCCTCGGGCTACGTCGAGGACGTGCCGCCCGCGTTCGGGCTGCACGTGAGCCTCGCGCGGACCGCGGATGGCCTCGGCATCGTCTGGTACGACCGGAGCCAGGGGAACCTCTGGGGCGCAGCCTCCACGGGCACGGGCACGTGGGGCGCCCCGCTCCTCATCGACGGGTATGCGCGGGCTGACGCGACCGTCGGGGACAGCGGGCTCGCGGCGTCGCTCTTCGTCGATGCCGGAGGGACGTGGCACGTGACGTACGTCGACGGGGCCGAGGAAGCCCTGCGTTACGCGACCGTCCGCGCCGGCGCGGTCGTCTCCCGCGAGGTCGTCGACGACGGAATGACGGACGGCACGACGCGATGGGCCGACGGACGGCACGTCGTGGGCGACGACTCCTCGGTCGTCGTCACGGACGGCGGCGAAGTGCGCGTGGCGTACATGGACGGGACCTCGCAGCACGTGGTGCTCGCGCGGCGGGCCAGCGGCGCGACGGGCTGGTCGATCCGCGTGCTCGACGACATGAACCACACCGGCTTCTGGGTGGAGCAGGTCCTCGTCGGCGGCACGTCCTACGTCGGCTCGTGGTGGCGTCAGCCGGCACGGGGCGGCGGTACCCAGGGCGTTCGCATCCTTCCGGTCGACTGACGCGGCGGCCGGATCGCGCCACGCGTGCGCGGCGAGTTCGGGGGCCTCAAAGGGCCCCAGCGACCTCGCCGCGGCGGGTGCGCGGTGGCCCATCGAGGAGCGCAGGCGGGCAACGCCGCGACGGACGAAGAAGAGCGGCGGGGCCCGTCATGGCCTCGCCGCTCTCGCTCGTTCAGGACCGTCCACACGCTCGGGCGCGGCCCGCGGGGGCCACGGGCGCGGCCCGCGGGGGCCACGCGCGAGTCAGGCTCAGGCCGCGCGCTCGACGTCGCGTGCCGCCGAGGCCGGTGCGGTGCGCGCCACGCCCGGGCCCTCGGAGACCACATCGCGACGGGCAGCGCCGATGACCTCGAGCAGCTCTGCCTGATCGACGAGGCCCGCGTCGAGCAGTGCACGCATGTAGCCGTCCGCATAGCCCTGCGCCTGCGTGAGCTTCGCGTGCAGCCCGCCTTCGAAGCGCGCGCGGGTGACCTCCGCGACCAAGTGACGCACGCGATCCAGTAGCTCGTTCCGCCTCATCGAAGCACCTCGGTGGTTCCAGAGGCGGCCCTCGCTGCCTCGAAGGCCGATGAATGCGCCCGCGCCGATCGACGGTCAACAATTCGCACGGCCGGGATCCATGCGTCGCGGCTCCATGCGTCGCGATGGGCCTCGCTGCAGACCCACGCAGCGCGGCCACGGACCTTCGCTCCTCGACGGGCCACGAGGCGTGGCGAGAGACGCCATGGGGCGGAAACCAGAGCACCCCGCGAACGCGTCATGGGCCGACGAACACGACGACCGCGGCAGCGATGCGCTGCAGCGGTCGTGTGGGCAGGATGCCATCCTCCGGCCCGAGCGGGCGGAGCCGTCGCGGAGCTCAGAAGGCGAGTCGGGCCCCAGCGCCCCCGCCGTTCGGACCCGCCCAGGGCGCCATCGAGAAGCGCACGCCTCCACTCGACTGCGCCGCCGACGTCGCGGCCTCCCCGTGTCCCTCGGTCGCGTAGAGGACGATGGCGCTCACGCCGGATGCGATCGCCACGCCGAACGCAAGGTCGGCCGTGAGCGCGAACATCTCCCCGCGGTCGGCGGTGTCCGTGCTCGGCGTCGCATCGAAATCGCTCTGCGCCGACAAGGCGAGGAAGCCCAGCACGGTGCCGGTCACGAGCCCCACGCCTGCCACCGCGGTCGTGGCCCACACCACCGTCGAAGGCCCGTCGTCGCTCGCCGTCGGGGCCGCAGCGGGCGCGTCCGCACCGTCGTCCTCCGAGCTGGCGTCCTCGTCGGCCGCATCGCTCGCGGTGCCCTCGGTGGCGCCTCCCTCGGCGGTCTCGGGCAGCGCGGCGTCTCCTTCGGAGGCCTCCTCGCCGGCGGCATGCGCGACGTCCGCGGGCGCCGTCACGGCAGGCGCCGTCACCGCAGGCGGCGTCACCACAGGCGCCGCCACCACACGCGGCGTGACCGCAGGCGGCGTCACCGCCGGCAGCGTCACTGAAGGCGGCGTCACCACAGGCGCCGTCACCGCAGGCAGCGTCACCACAGGCGCCGCCACCACAGGCGCCGTCACCACGGGCGCCGTCACGGCAGGAGCCGTCACGGCAGGAGCCGTCACCGCGGGCGCCGTCACCGCGGGCGCCGTCACCGCGGGCGCCGCGGTGGCCCCGGAGGGATCGAGGGCCGCGATCCGCTGCTCGACGGACGCGCGGTCGGGCGCCGTGGCCCGCTCCGCGAGGTACCTCCGCAGCGTGCGAGCGGCATCCTCCCGATGGCCGAGGCCCTCCTGCGCCGACGCCACGCCGAGCAGCACCACCGGATTGGGAACTTCCGCGTACGCCCCCTCGAAGGCGGTCAGCGCCACCGCGAATCGCCCATCGGCGAATGCACGCTGACCCTCGCCGTAGAGCTCTCGAGCCCGCGCGCGCTGCGCGTCGGAGGGCGCGGAGACCTGCGCCATCGAACGCATCGGCAGCGCCCCCTGCGCGCTCGCGGAGAGCAGGCCCAGGGCGAGCAGAAGACGGGTCGAACAACGAGCTGTGTGGCGGACCATCGGAACCCTCCAGAGACGCGGCAACACCGTAGAGGACGAAGTGAGGTCGGGTCAACGCGCCCGAGCAGAGTCGCCTTCGGACGCGCCCTGCGCGGCGTGCCGACGGTCAGGGGTTCGACACATCGACGTCGAGCGTGAAGTGCCCCTGCTGGCCGGTTCCGAACCCATCGACGAAGACGAAATAGGAGCCCGCCTCGAGAACCGTCTCGATCATCGAATGCCGGTTGTCCCCCGCGTCGTCGTTGCACGCGACCTCGGTGTTCCCGTCGGTGCAATCCCGGCGAACGTAGATCGCGCCATCGAAGTCGGTCTGCTCCGAGCTGATGCGCACGCGCTGGGTCCGGCGGAGCTGCAGGCGGTAGACGAGATCCGGACTCTGGGTACTCCCGCCGCACGTCGCCTGGAACCTGTCGGTCGACGCCGTGGTGTCGCCCGTCACCTGGCGACCAGGCCGCAACGTCGGCGCCTGCCGGCACGACGTCTCGAGGGCCCCGAGGTCGTCCAGCTGCAGCGAGAGCTGGGCCTGTCCGAAGCTGCTCGCGGACTCTCCATCCACGACGAGGAAGTACGTGCTGGGCGCGAGCGTGCGATCGATCGGCCCAGCGGCGGTTCCGTTGGCATCGACGCAAAATTCCTCGATGCTCCCGGCCCCGCAGGTGGCGCGCTGCAGGTAGACGACGGGCGCGAACTCTGCGGACGCGAACGTCGCCCGGAGCCGCGTGCGCGAGCGCAACTCGATCCGGTACACGACGTCGGGCGAGCCCTGACCCCCGCAACTGCCGGCGAGGTCGTCGGCCGCGGAGAACGTATCGACCGACACGTCCTGGCCCGGGACGAAGGCCGTCGCCGTCGCGCACGTGTCGCCCGGCCCGCCGACCCCATTGGCCGCGCCCAGGTCCGCCGTGATCGAGTAGTCCCCGACCGCACCGGTCGCGTAGCCGTCGGCGAACACGAAATAGCGTCCGGGGTCGACCGTGGCCGTGACGAGCGAGTGCTGGGTGTCGCGGAAGTCGTCGTTGCAGAGCAACTCCGAGGAGGGGTCGGCGCACTCGCGGCGCACGTGGAGCGCCCCATCGAAGGTGCTCTGCATGCGCACCCGCATGCGGGAGCGCTGCGCGACGTCGATGGCGTAGACCCGGTCGCCGCTGCGCGCCTGTCCGGCGCAAGTGGCCTGGAAGGAGTCGGGCGCCCCGGTCGTGCTGCCCGCGACGGGCTGCCCCGACTGGAGCAAGGTGGCGCCCGCGCAGAGTTCTGCGACCGACTGCAGCGGCGACGCCGATACCGCCAGGTCGTACGTCCCCGCGGCGCCGCCGAACCCGTCGACCACGACGAAGTAGGTCCCGACCTCGAGGCTCGCGTTCAACTCCGAGCGCGACGTCGTGGGCGCATCGTCGTTGCAGCCGAGTTCGCTGCGGGATTGACCGCACGCGCCCTGCAGGTAGAGCGCTCCGTCGAACGTCGAGTTCAGCACGATCTGAACCTGCGATCGCTGCTCGAGCGTGAAGGCGTAGACATGCTCGGGCGCGTCCCCCGAGACGCACGACCCCACCAGCGCCGCGTCACCGTCCGACGTGTCGCCACGCGCCGTGGAGCCGAGGGCGAGTTCGAAGGGCTGCTCGCAGGTGCCTGCGCCTCCGTGCGACGGGCGCACGGGGCGCTCCCCGCCCACGGGCCCCAAGTCGTCGCCGCCGCCTCGCCCACCGCCCGCCCACGAGGTGGCAAGCCATCCGCCGTTCCCTCGTGCCATGCGGATCACGACGTCGAACTCGCCTCGAAAGGGCGCGCAGAAGCGCACGGCGGCCGCCGCGTCCTGCGTGCGGTCACCGACGAGGTCGCGGCCGTCGAGGGCGCGAACGTGGAGGTCGAGGTCCGACACGCCCTCGGTTCCGAGCGCGACGAACGTGGAGCACGCTCCCGCGGGCAGCGAGACGCGAACCACGGCCTCGGCCCCTTCGGGCAGCGAGCCTTGGCTGATCTCTCCGGCCTGCACCAGCCCGGACACCGCCATCGCGTTGTGGAGCGCCACGAAGCGTGGATCCATCGAGACGGCACCGCCGCACCCGACCATGGTCGACAGCGCCACGACACCCGCTGATGTGCGCAGCCCCGTCTTCCAGCCCGACGTCATTCTCGCGATCATCCGACCTCCGGTGGAGGCCACCCTACCACGCCATCCGACCATGGGCGCGCCGCCGGACCGACACCACGCGGGTCCCCCACGGGCGCGGACGACTCATCGCGGAGGGGACCTTCGTCCCATGCTCGCCTCCGCCGGGGCGCCGCAATGCGGACACGACAGCAGCTCGGCCGGGAAAGGCCCGGCGCAGTACGCGCAGAAGATGCGGCCGGCGATGCTGTTGGGATCGATGAGCTTGAGCTCTGGATAGACCGTCTCGAGCTCCGCGGTGCTCATCCGGTCACTGTCGGCGGCCGGCGACCACACGACCTCGAGGGCCACCATGTGCTGCGGCGACAGCGCGCCGCGGTCTCCGAGCGCGTTGCGGATCTGGGCCGCGTCGGGGGCCAAGAATCCCTGCATCGGGCGGCGGGTGGCGAGGATGATCGTCACCACCACGGTGCCCGCGCCCTCCGTGGCCTTCGCTTCGAGCGTCGGGCCCTGCTGCTGCTGGACCTGCCCCCCCGCACCTCGCACCAGCTCGTGCTGGAACCTCGCGCGGGCCTCCTGCGTCAAACGCTGGAACGCACCCTGCGCGTCGGACGGCGCGAACGAGCCCAGGTCGGTCACCGCCCCATAGAGCCAACTCATCTCGTGCCGCCGAAGCGCGAGCACCGTCTCGGACAGCAGGGCCGCGAGTCCGTCCGGGGTTCGCGTCGAGCCCGACTGAGCCAGGCGCTGCAGTTGTTCCTGCAACTGCGGACGCGCGCGCCAGTCGATCCCCAGCTGGAGCTGGCTGACGAACATCGCGTCCCGGCCGTTGTACCCGCCGCGACCCGCGCTCGGCATCCCGGGGAACACCGCGTGGTTCTTCTTGCGCTGGCTGAGCAGCACCGCGAGCACGATGAGCCCGACGAAGAGGAATAAACAGCAGGCGCCGCCGCCTCCTCCGCCGGACGCCGCGGCGCCCCCCGGCGCGCCCTGGTAGGGAGCGCTGGTCCCCCCGCCGTACGACGTGCCTCCGCCGTACGTCGTGCCTCCGCCGTACGACGTGCCACCGCCGTACGACGTGCCACCACCGCTGCCCTGGTCGTCGCCGCCACCGCCACTCCCGAAGTCCCCGCCGCCGAAGCTACCTCCGGTCGTCTGGGCCCCTGCCATCGCGGCGCCACCGAGGCCCCCTCCGAGGCAGAGCAACAGGGTCAACGACCAAGGCGACACGAGCGACCGGAGCGTGCGAATCATCGCGCCAGGGTCGCCCCCCGGAGGCGCCTCGGTCAATGCCCTGAGGCGGGACCGGCCCGCGGCCCGGGGAGCGTACGCCCGCCTCGCCACCTCGACTTCCGACGCGCCGCGCCGAACGCATCGACGCGCCACACGCATCGACGCGCCGCGCCACACGCATCGACGGGCCACACGCATCGACGCTCCCAACGCATCGGTGTTCGAACGGCCCCGCCACCCCGAACGCATCCGCGTTCGGGGTGCATCGCGGCTCACATCACCGCGTCGAGATCGGCACCACCGACGTACGCGTAGCTGACGTACGCATCGAATCCGGTGATCACGACGCTGACCTCCTCGGTCGCGCGCACGGTGTGATAGCCGTCGTTCTGAAGCCCGTCCTCCACCCGGACGTTGGGCCGCCCGATGACGTCGGGAAACGAGAGCTGGCAGCGGTAGACCACGGTGGTCGGCGGGGGATCGTCCATGCGCCGCGGCAGGCCGTCGGCCGCCCCGACCTCGCAATCGAAGTCCTCGATCGGACGCTCGTCGAGCAGCAGCCGGGCCGCGGCCGGAGCGACGATCGTGACGAAGTCGAAGGCGTAGTACTGCGGCGTCAGGAACACGTAGTCCCGACGCCACTGGTCGGTCGGCGGCACCGCGATGATCGCCGGGTCGCCCCCGGGATACTCGCTCGGGATGCCGACCGCGCCCTGGCTCGAGATGACCTGCAGCACCGACACCGCCTGGTCGCTCGTGATCTCGACGTCCTGCGTCGCGGTCAGGATCACGCTCTCACCCTGCGCGAGCTCGAACGAGTCGTCCGGGAACGGGAGGGACGTCGTGAGATGCGTGAGCATCTCCGACACCGCGACGACCCGGATGTACTCCGGTTCGTTGAAGTCCCCGACGCTGTCCCGCGTGGGGTCGAGGAATGCCCGGTTCAACGCGCGGCTTCTCCGCGGCGTGCGGCCGATGAAGAAATGACGACCCAAGGTGTCGTTGGGGAACAGCTGCTCCTCGAGGTGATCGGCGCAACATTGACGGTTCGCCAGGTCCGAGAAACGCGGCGCATCCGACGCCTCGCTGCCCGTGAACACCGACACCGGATGCGTCGCGACGATCTGAGTCCCCGTGAAGTCTGCGTCGAACCCATGGGTCTCGAGGTTCACGACCTCGAAGGGCCCGATGTCGAACTCCCATACGTCCCCGGGCAGGCCGTCCGGATACGAGCCCACCCCGACCACCTCGACCACGCCCGGCCCGAGGGTCACCGTCACGCGGGTCGAGGCCTCGGTCCCCAGGATCGTGAGGAACGCGCGCAGGTCCTCGTCGTTCGACGAAGGGTCGAAGTCCTCGGCGGGGTTCGTCGAATCGGCGATCGTCTGGGGCCAGCCGACGACGGTGTACCGCGTCCCGATGGCCGAGGTCGGCAGGAGCAACGAGGCGTCGTTCGAGAACACCCCGACGTTGTCGAGGGGGTTGAACTGATAGGCGACGATCGGAAGCGACGAGCGCAGCCTGAACCCGTGGGCCGTCAGGGCCGAGTGGGTTCCATCGTTGAGGCCGCCCCCGGTGGCCGAAGAGCGGCACCTGCAATCGGTCGCGCCCATGGCGCCCGGCCGCGCGCCCCCCTGGCAGTAGCACTGCTGCGTCGCGCTCTGGCAGACCGCGTCGGAGGCGCAGGGCATGAACGAGCTCGAGCCGTCGACCTCGCGGCGCGGCAGCTCGAGCACTTCGAGGTCGCCCGGGAGCACCCGGGCGCTCGCGACGACCACCGGCGCCGGGGTCTCGCCGTACGCGGCCGTGTCCACCTCGACCGCCACGTCGGTCGGGTAGTTGCCGGGATTCGACACGACGATGGCGTAGGGCTGCGCCGAGGCGTCACGACCGGCGCCGATCGCCGCGTTGTCGAGGTCCGCCGCATAGAACTCGCAGCCGAGGTAGCTGCGGTTCTCGACCGCCGTCTGGCAGAGGTTCTTGCACTGGCCGAGGTCGCAGACCTCGCCCCCGGCGACGTCGCATTCCTCTCGCAGATCCCAGCCGCTCCCGTCGTCACGGCAGACGACCGCGTTGCCGCTCTCGTCGCAGCTGCCCGTCCCGGGCCGACACACCACGCACCAGAGACCGTCCACGCACACCAGGTCGCGGTCCGCGCACACCTCACGCACCGGACTCAGGAACTCTCCGTCGGTGGCGCAGGAGAAGTGCACGTTGTCGAGGCAGGCCTCGGACTCTTGCCGGAGGCAGACGAACTGCCCGTCGACGATGGGGTTGGTCCCTGCGTCGTCGCGCATCGGCATGCCGCTTCCGACCGTGCACGAAGGGAGCGCGGCCATGCCCGCGACGAGGGTCCAAAACATCGATCGAAGCAGCTTCATCCGGATCCTCGGTCTGCAAAGGGCACGTCGAGCGGGCATCGCCGCACCTGGGAACGGCCTCGCGGAGCACGGGCGGAGGTGCGCGGAGTCCGTCGACCCACACGCACCCGCCGCGCGCTCAGCGCTGGGCCAAGAAGTAGTCGAGCGCGTAGTGACTCCAGTAGCGGTCGTTCAGGTACGCGTACGTGAAGGAGTCGAAGTCGAACCCCGGGATCTTCACGGCGTAGACCACCCACGTGATGAACCCCGACGAGATGTCTTCGAGCCCCGGCACCGTCGAGAGGTCGGGAATCGGCGCTTCACGCACGGAGCCCGGCACGAACATCCGCCATGCCGGATTGCCGTCCCCGCCGACCATCAAGATCACGTGAAGGTCGGGATCGGGGCCGCCCGCGCTGCTCCAGCGCAACATGCGGTCGTCGGGCAGCCGCTCCCCATAGGCCGGCGAGACCGGTTCGGGAATGCCCAGGAAATCGGGCATTCGGACGGTCTCGTCGACGGCCGTGACGCCGTTCTGAACGACGACCGTGTAGGGCTGGGAGTCGAACTCGCTGGTGTACCAGCCAGCCACGACGCGGTAGCGACCATCGACCAGAGACCCCTGCAACGCGGGCTCGGCGACGAAGCGCAGGCCGCGGCTCGCGTCCCGTCGACGGATCACGTCGAACTCCTGGTCGTTCACGATGCGCTGAACGAGCCCTTCCCCGCCGAGGTCGAGGTACGCGCTGAGTCGGTACCGGTCGGGCCCCGTCCGGACGGCGGGCGGGGTCACGCCCAGCTCGGTCTCGACGTAGTGGTCGAGGGGGATGTCCATCACGATGTCGACGTCGAACAGCGTCTCGCCAGGTCCCGCCAGGACGTTCCGCGCGACCCCCATGACGTAGGGGACGAAGCGACCGGTGGAGCTCTCCTCGAGGCCGGCCAGCGCATACACGGCCAAGCCTGCGGGCCGCGCGAAGATGCGGTACGGATACCCCAGGTGCTCCTCGCCATCGACCGGCAGTTGCTCGAGCACGCGCTGGATCGACGACCCCGACGCGGGGTCAGGGTTGGGGAACCCGATCTCGTACACGGTCGTGTAGACGTAAGCGACGCGCTCCCAGCCCTCACGCGCCTCGGGCACGTTCGACCAGGGGTTGGGCCCGTATTCGTTGGGCCCGCGCCAGACGAGGTCGCCCGAGATGAACGAACCATTGCGACCGCGGCCAGGCGGCGGCATGCCGGACCCCATCCCGCACATCGGGTCCATCCACGGCACCAGGAACACCGTCACGTCGCTCGCGTCGAACGCGACGACCGACGTCCGCTCGAAACAGTGCTTGGCGACGTGAATCGTCAGCGGTCCGACCAGGTCGGGCCCCGAGAACGTGATCTGACCGAGGGCGTCCGTGAGCCCCTGGTGCTCCGTCGTGAGGTCCTCCCCCACGATGGCGAACGCGCCGTCGACGGCCATGCCGGTGGTCGCGTTGATGACCGTGAGGTTGATGGAGCCGGTGATGGCGCCGCCACCGAGACCACCGCCGAACGGATCCGAGGTGTCGTAGTATTGGAAGGCGTCGACGGCGACGGTCTCGGAGCCGTCCGCGCCGCGACGGACCGTGACGTCGACGAATCCGGCCGAGGCCGGAGGCGTGCGGCACGTGATGCGCGTCGGCGAGACGACCTCCACGTCGGTGCAATCGCTCCGGCCGAGCTGCACCGAATCGCCGTCCGCGAACGACGTGCCGCTCCCGGTGATCGTCAGGAAGGTGCCGCCGGCGGTGGAACCGCGCTCGGGGTCCACCTTGAGGGCGTCGTACGTGTATCCGCCCGCGAGGGTCACGGTCTGGTCGCCGACCGTGACGCTGACGTCGGCCGGTCCCACCTCGCCTGCGGGCACCACCACCGAGAGACGCCGCGGGTCGATGAGCTCGTGGTCGGCGGGCTGCACGTCCCGGCCTCCCACCCTGACCTGGGCGGCGTCGGTGAAGCCGCTGCCCCGCAAGACCACCC
>CAIKNO010000724.1 GCA_903828805.1 uncultured Sandaracinus sp.
CTCTACGTCGGCAACAGCTACGTGTTCACGAACGACGTGCCGGCCAGCCATCGCGTCCTGGCGGCCTCCCTCCCGGCGATGCCGGTGCGGGTCGAGGCGGTCGCGTTCGGCGGCTACACGCTCGCGCAGCACGCGATGGACGCGCGCACGGACGGAACGATGCTCTCGCGCGCGCTGCGCGAGAACCCCGTCGACGCCCGCGCGTACGACGCGGTCATCCTGCAGGAGCAGAGCCAGATCGGCGGGTTCCCCGAGGGCCAGGCCGCGCGCGTGGCCTCCCTCGAGGCTTCGGTCTCGCTCGCCCGGCTCGCCACCGGCAACGGCTCGGCGATCGTCCTCTACGAGACCTGGGGCCGGGCCCGCGGCGACGGGATGAACCCCGACCTCTACCCGGACTTCGCGACGATGCAGGACCGCCTCGACGAGGGCTACCGCGGGATGGAGGCGCGGCTGCGCGCCGAGGGCGCGCGCGTGCGTCTCGCGCCGGTCGGGGCGGCGTTCCGGAGGGTGCACGCCGCGGCGTCGGAGGGCGGGGCCGACCCGCTCGCGGACGGCAGCGCGTTCCTCGCGCTCTACGAGGGCGACGGCTCGCACCCCTCGGCGCAGGGCGCGTACCTCGCCGCCTGCGTGCTCGTGGGCACGATCACGGGCGCCTCGCCGCTCGGCTATCCCGACGGGCCGCGCGTTTCGCCCACGGACGCCGAGCGCCTGCGCGCGGTCGCCGCCGCGACCCTCGACGACCCCGCCTGGCAGCCCGACCCCTGACGCGCCGAGCGCGCGTGCCCTGCGGACGCGCGCCGCCGTCCGTCCGCGTCGCTCAGCGCTTGCGGGAGAGGAACGCCATCACCGCCGCGACGTTCTCCGGGCTGCCGTAGCGGCCCGCGAGCACGCGGTTCTCGTCGTCGATCGCGGCCTCGAGCGTCCGCTCCTCGCCGAGCGAGACCAGCGCGCGCGTCTCGCGCACGGCCCCCGGCGGCTGCTCCGCGAGGTCCGCGGCGATGGCCATCACCTCGTCGTGCAGCGTCGCCCGCGGGAACACCCGGCACACCAGGCCCCAGTGCTCGGCGGTGCGCGCGTCGATCGGGCGCGGACGCAGCAGCAGCTCGCGGGTGCGCTGGTGGCCGATCAAGCGGGGCAGGGCGAACGAGCCCCCGTACTCCACGACGAGCCCGAGCCGGACGAAGGGCACCATGAACGTGGCCTCCTCGGCGGCGTACACGAGGTCGAAGTGCGGCAGCACCGTCACGCCCATCCCGACGGCCTGCCCCTGGACCATCGCGATGACCGGCTTCTGGCACGCGCGCAGCGGCTCGTGGAGCCGCGCGACCCGCGTGATGTCGCCCTCCACCGTGCCGCTCGCCGCCTGTAAGAAGAGGTTCACGTCCGCGCCGGACGTGAACGACTCCCCGGCGCCGGTGACGACCACCACGCGCACGGCGTCGTCGGCGCTCGCCTGCTCGAGCGCGCTCCAGAGCGCCTCGGTCAGCGCGATGTCGAAGGCATTCTTCTTCTCGGGTCGGTGCAGCGTCAGCACGCGGACGGCACCGTGATCCTGGACCAGCAAGACGTCGGACATGGGCGGCAGGATGCCCCGCCTGCGCGCGGCTGAGAAGCGCGCAGACGGGGGGCCTCGTCCGAACGCCCACGGTGCGGGCATCGCCCGGTCTCCGCGGCCGCGAGAGCGCCTCGGGGAACGCGCCGCACCAGGGCCCCGAGGCCCGGTCCCGCGCTGGCGGCCCGCGCGGTTCTCTCGTACGGTCCCGCCGTGCTCACCCCCGCCCAGGCCCAGTCCATCCTCCACCGCAACCACGTCGTCAGCACGGGCCCAGAGGACGCGCCGCCCGTCCTGCTCGCGCACGGCTTCGGCTGCGACCAGACGATGTGGCGCCTGATCACGCCCGACCTCGCGCGCGATCACCGCGTGGTCGCGTTCGACTACGTCGGCTCGGGCCGCTCGGACGTCACCCAGTACGACCCCGCGCGCTACGGCTCGCTCCGGGGATACGCGCGGGACGTCCTCGACGTCGTCGAGGCCCTCGGCCTGCGGGACGTGACGTTCGTCGGGCACTCGGTGAGCTCGATGATCGGCGTGCTCGCGTCCCTCGAGGCGCCGGGGGTCTTCTCGCGCCTCGCCATGGTCGGTCCCTCGCCCCGCTACATCGACGATCCGCCGTACCGCGGGGGATTCTCGCAGCAGGACATCGACGGGCTGCTCGGGCTGATGGACCGCAACTTCATGGGCTGGGCCGACTTCCTCGCGCCGACGATCGCGCGCGTGGCCGATCACCCCGAGGTGGCCGCGGAGCTGAAGGGCAGCTTCTGCTCGACCGATCCGCTCTACCTGCGCCGCTTCGCCGAGGTGACGTTCTACGCCGACAACCGCGACGACCTCCCGAAGGTGTCGGTGCCGACCCTGGTGCTTCAATGCTCGGACGACGCGATCGCGCCCGAGGAGGTCGGACTCTACTGCGCGCGCACGATCCCCGGCGCGACGTACCGGAAGATCCACGCCACCGGGCATTGCCCGCACCTGAGCGACCCCGAGGAGACCCTCGAGGTGCTCCGCTCGTTCTTCGCGGCGACGGCCTGAGGCTCGAATGGTCGGGTCCCTCGACGCGGCGCCCTGCGGTCATCTCCGCCTCGACGTGGACGGGGTCATCCTCGGCTGCAACCGGGGGGTGCAGCGCCTGGTGGGCCGGACCGAAGACGAGCTCGTCGGTGCGCGCCTCGAGGTGCTCTTCGGCGCGCCGAGCCGGATCTTCGTGCACACGCACGTGCTGCCGACCGTGCGCGCGCTCGGGCACGTGAGCGAGATCCAGGTCGACCTGCGCACCGCCGAGGGGAAGGACGTCCCGGTCCTCTGGAACGCGGTGCTCCACCGCGACCTGTCGCCTCCGGAGATCGAGGTCGTGCTGGTCGAGATGCGGCAGCGCGCGGAGTTCGAGGGCGAGCTGCTGCGCGCCAAGCAGGCGGCCGAGGCGGCGCGCCGGGAGAAGGACGGCGCCCTCTCCGAGCTCGTGCAGCTCCGCAAGCTCGAGAGCCTGTCGTCTCTCGCCGGGGGTGTCGCCCACGACTTCAACAACCTGCTCTGCGTCATCCTCGGCAACGCGCAGCTGATGCACGAAGCGATAGGTCCCAACGACCCCGTGCGTCCGCTCCTCACCGCGGTGGACACGGCCGCCCGCCGCGCGGCCGAGATCGCCGGGCAGATGCTCTCGTACTCGGGCCGGGCCTCGTTCGTGCTCACGCCCGTCGTGCTCGACGACCTGCTCGAGGGGCTGCGCCCCGCGCTCGCTTCGCTCTTGCCCGACGGCGCGGCGCTCGGGTGGTCGCTCGCCGGGGAGCGCGCCCTGGTCGACGGGGACCGCGAGCAGCTCCGGCGCCTGCTCTCCGGGCTCGTGACGAACGCGGTCGAGGCGTGCGAGGGGAGGGCTTGCTCGGTCCACCTCCGCACCGCGTCGCGGACGCTCGATGCGGCCGAGCTCGCGGGCTTTCAGGTCGGCGGCGCGACGACGCCGGGCCCCTACGCCGTGCTCGAGATCGCCGACGCCGGCTGCGGCATGGACCCGGCCACGCGGGACCGTCTCTTCGAGCCGTTCTTCTCGACCAAGGCGGTGGGACGGGGCCTCGGGCTGCCGACCGCCCTCGGGATCGTGCGGGCGCACCGCGGCGCGGTCCGGGTCCACAGCGCGCGCGGCCTCGGCACCACGCTGACGATCGCCATCCCGGAGCTCGGCCGCGCCGAGGCGCGGCCCGCCGGGCGTCCGGCGGAGCGCGCGGTGCCGCGCGGCGAAGTGCTGCTGGTCGTGGACGACGAGCAGGCGATCCGCACCCTGCTCCAGAGGGGCCTCGGGCGTGCCGGCTACGAGGTGCTGGTCGCGGCCGACGGCGCCGAGGCGCTCGAGCTCTTCGCCGGTCGGTCCGACATCGCGTGCGTCCTGGTCGACCTCACGATGCCCGGCATGGCCGGCGACGACGTGCTCGTGGCGATGCGGGCCCAGCGGCCCGATCTGCCGGCCGTCGTGATGAGCGGGTTCTCCGACGCCGCGCTCTCGTCCCGCCTCGGCGCGATGCACCGGACCGTGTTCCGGGACAAGCCCTTCGCGGTGCGCGACGTCGCGGACCTCGTGCGCGGGCTGCTCGGGCCTGCGGCCTCGGGGCTCTGACGCGCGTCGCGGCACCGTCCAGACCCCTCGCAAGCGCGTCGTCCGCGCGACGCCCCCGAGCGCGGGTCGCGCTCAGGCGTCGAGCACCGCCCGGACCCGCACGAGCAGCTCGTCGACCCGGAAGGGCTTCTCGACGAAGTGCGTCTGGGGCGCGTCCGCGCCGCTCCTTCGGAAGCTCGAGCCGGTGTACCCGGACATGAACAGGATCTTCGTTCGAGGCCGCATGCGCGCGAAACGGTCCGCGAGCTCCTCGCCCCCCATCCGCGGCATCACCACGTCGGTCAACACCAGGTCGATGGGGGCGGTCCACGACTCGCTCGTGCGCAGCGCGTCGACGCCGTCGATCGCCGTCAGCACGCGGTAGCCCGCGGCGTCGAGCACGCGGGCGGCGAGGCTGCGGACGGGGTCGGCGTCCTCGACGACGAGCACGGTCTCGTGTCCGCCGCGGATCTCCGACCCGGGGGCCTCGGGCCGCGCCGAGATGGGCGCACGCCCCTCGACCCGAGGCAGGTAGATGTCGAACGTCGTGCCGCGGCCGACCTCGCTCGAGCAGAACACGTGCCCCTCGCTCTGCTTCACGATGCCGTACACCGTGGAGAGGCCGAGGCCCGTGCCGCGATCGGGCGCCTTGGTCGTGAAGAAGGGCTCGAAGATCCGGGCGAGGGTCGCGGCGTCCATGCCTTGCCCGGTGTCGGTCACCGAGAGCCGGACGTGGCGACCCGGCGACAATTCGGCGGGCCGCCCGACGCCGTGCGGCGCGGCCTCGACGTTCGCGGTCGCGACGCGCAGCGTGCCGGCGTGGGGCATCGCGTCGCGGGCGTTGACCGCGAGGTTCATGATCACCTGCTCGACCTGCCCCGGGTCGGCGCACACGACGCCGAGGTCCGCTTGCAGGTCGAACGTGAGCGCGATGTCCTCGCCGATGATGCGTCGCAGCATCCGCTCGACCCCCACCGCGATGTGGTTGAGGTCGACCGGCACGCGCTGCATCACCTGCTTGCGGCCGAACGCGAGCAGCTGCCGCGTCAGCTCGGCGGATCGCTCGCCCGCCTTCTTCACCTCGACGAGGTCCTCGCGCGTGGTGTCGGTCGTGTCCTCGCTGTCGATGGCGAGCCCGACGTATCCGAGGATGACGGAGAGCAGGTTGTTGAAGTCGTGGGCCACGCCGCCCGCGAGCGCGCCGATCGACTCCATCTTCTGCGCCTGGAAGAGCTCCGCCTGCATGCGCTGGCGCTCGCTCTCCTCGCGGCGTCGTTCGCTCATGTCCCGGAACACCGCGAGGATGCGGCGGCGCCCGCGGAGCTCCACGACGCCGAGGGTCGCGTCGACCAGGGCCTCGCTCCCGTCGGCGCGCCGCACGGGCAAGTCGAGGATGCTCGGGGCGCTCGGGGCGCTCCCATCCGCGTCCGCCGCCCTGACCCGGAGCTGCGCGGCATGCTCGTCGGACAGGATCCCGTGGAGCGAGGCGTCACGCTCGAGGGCGTCCGGGCGGCCGAGCAGCCGGGCCATCGCGCCGTTGGCCATCTCCACGTTCAGGGTGTCGGGGTCGAGCACCAGGATCCCGTCCTCGACCCGGTCGAAGACGGCGCGCAGCGCCCGCTCCGACGCCTCGACCCGCAGCTCCGCCTCGCGGCGGGCCGTGATGTCGGAGAACGTCGTGTACACCTGGTAGGCCGTCGGTTCGCCGGGCCGGAACTGCGGGATGCCGGTCACGTTCAGCCAGACCCGTCCTCCGTCCAGCCCGTGGCGCACCCCCATGATCACGTCGTGCACCGCGCGGCCGGTCCGCAGCGCGCGCATCGAGGGGTGCTCGTCCGCGGGCAGCGCGCTGCCGTCCTCGCGGATGGCATCCCAGGCGCGATCCGAGGAGAGCCGGCCGAGCAAGGCCTCGGGCGCGAGCCCGAGGATCCGGATCGCCGCCGGGTTCGCCTCGACGATCCGCCCTCCGGCGTCCTGGTAGACCACCCCCTGCGCCATGGTCTCGAAGAGCGTGCGGTGGCGCGCCTCGCTGGCGCGGAGCGCGTGCGTTCGTTCCGCGACGAGGTCCTCGAGGCTCGTGCGGTGCCGCGCGAGCTCGAGGAACACCTTCACCTTCGACCGCAGCACGGCCGGGTCGTAGGGCTTCACCATGTAGTCCACGGCGCCCGCGTCGTAGCCCTTGAACTGATGGGCTTCGTCCGAGTAAGCGGCCGTCACGAAGATGATCGGCGTGCTGGCCGTCGCGGGATCGGCGAGCAGGATCTCGGCGAGCTCGTAGCCGTCCATCCCCGGCATCTGCACGTCCAGGATGGCGAGCGCGAAGCGGTGCCGGAGCGAGGCGGCCAGCGCCTCCTCGCCGCCGTTCGCCTTCACGACCCGGGCGGGGATCCCCTCGAGGGCGCGCTCGAGGGCGATGAGGTTCGCGGGCTTGTCGTCGACCGCGAGGATCCACGCCTCCGCGGAGGGCGTCTCGTGGGGGCCGGAGGCGTGGGGTGCGGCAGCGGTCATCGGCTC